>CASGAS010000010.1 GCA_949299505.1 uncultured Eubacteriales bacterium | reverse complement strand
AGAATTTCGTTTGCGCCATTCGGCCGCCGTGCGGGGAATGCCAAAAAATACCCCCGGGGCTTTCCCCGGGGGCGTCGTCACAAGTTGTCGGTCGGGCCGCACCTTACAGAACGTAAATTACAACGTCGCGCGCGCCCCATTGTACACATTCGGATTCGGAATTCATAAAGAGGTCGACTGTAAACTTGCCCTTCTTTACAAACCCGCCGGTGTCCGCCGCAATGGCATAGCCGTATACAATGCCGTCTGTCGAAACAATCCAAAGCTCGGTGCCGTACGGAATCTGCTTCGGATTTACCGCAATATAGCCGGCCTTAACGGTACGCCCGCTGGCCGTCTTGGCGCCAGGATGGTCCGTATACGCGGCCGCTTTGCCGGTAATGATCTTCGAATAGCTCGTCGGCGCACCGTTGACGATTTGCAGCGACGCGGGCGGCTGCAGCTCGGAAATCGCTTTTCCGCTGTTTTTCAGCGAAGAAATGCTGACCGGCTTTTGCTTGGTCCCAACCACCGTAATCTGCGCAATCGCCTCTTTGTGAACCGTCACGGCCAGCTCTTCCGAAGAGACGACCTCGCCGTTCACAAGCTTGTCGCGATAGGTAACGGTCCGCGAACCGTTTTCGCCTTTTTGCGTAACCTTGCTTTCGCCCTTGTACATGGAGGCGGACCGCTGCGTCTCAACCGGATAGGCAACGTCCTCGGTCACCGTGCGCTCCGTATAGGTCACGCGGGAAACCTGGATGTTCAGAGAATCATAAAGCGCTTCGTCCAGCGCGGGAGAGGTCTCATCATCCGCGCCAAGGGTGACGCCCGCTTGTTCCAGCGCGTCGCGGACAGTACCGTCGCCAATCAGCAGCTCCGTCGTCTGTCCGTCCGCCGTAACGGTCACATGGTAGGCGTCCGTAATCCGGACGGTCAAACCGTCCGTGAGCACCGTATCCTCCGGCACGCTGACAAGCTGTTCCGCCTGCAGGGTAACGCCGAGGGTTTCAAGCAAGTCGGCGACGGTGCCGGCGGCGACAAGCTCCTGGGTTTCACCCGTAATGCTTACAAAGGTGACGGACGCCGCGCGATAAACGGTAATCACGCTGTCCTTGCCGGCATCAAATTCGTCCAGCCCGAGCTTATCGTTCTCGGAAAGCACAATGTCGGCCTGTTCCACAATTTCGTAGGCGTCCGTTTTGGTCGTCTCTACTCTTGTGATTGCCTCACCGTCATAAATGTCCACGACATAGGCGGAAGGCGTGGCAGCGAAAGCGGTAACGGCGCAAAGCAAGGCAAGCACCAAAATCAGCGCAAGGACTTTCGAGAAAGTCATGCGGGACGCTTTCGCATACCCTTTTAATTCTGTTATCATCATTCTGCTCCTTTAACTCATACCGCCCGGGGAAATGTGCGGTGGGCGGCTGTTGGGCGTCCGCCATGCCGATTGAAAAAAGGTTTTTCGGCTGACGTTTTTGTGACGCCGCTGTTACTATCGCTTGTGACGGGGGACATTATATTTCCATGTCTGCTAATTGTCAAATTTTTTATCTTGCACATTTTGTGTATTCTGTACAAGGCCAAATGGCAAATCCTGTCATTTTCTGCGGTTTCGAGCCGAACTTTTGAACAATCCGAGCCGATGCGGGGTGAATATTTGTAGGAAAGTTAAAAATCTTACAAGTGATTACAAAGGGGTTACAACCCCGTATTTGTGCCTTTTTCGGGGAAAAACAAGCCTGCTTTTCCATATATAGTATATGAAAAACACCGCATACTATGCACAATTGAATTTGAAGCCCAGCGCAAATCCCCGCTTTTTGAAAGTATGGACATTCCGGACGTTGTTTTCCCCCCACTTTAGACTGTGTTTTCCGCAAAATTCGTTCAAAACAGAACCTTGGATTCCCTATTCAATCCGACAGTGGCATTTTCAGCGAAACCGTGCTATACTGTATACCATCATATTGTAGGATGGCAGCTATGAAAGAACTGGTTATCGGCGCAAACGACGCGGGCAAACGGCTGGACGCGTTTTTACAAAAGACGTTTCCGAACCTGCCGCAGTCCCTGCTATATAAGTATATACGCAAAAAGCGCATCAAGCTCAACGGCAAACGCGCCGAAATATCGCAGCGGCTCGCCTGCGGCGACACGCTGACGCTTTACATAGCGGATGATTTTCTGGTGCGCCCGCAAGCGCAATATGCTTTCGATTTTCTGCGCGCGGGCAAATCGCTTCGCGTGCTTTACGAGGACGAAAACCTCCTGCTGCTTGACAAAACGCCCGGCCTGCTTTGCCATCCGGACGACCGGGAATACATCGACACGCTTATAGGCCGCGTACAGCGGTATTTATATGAAAAGGGAGAATATACGCCCGAAAAAGAAAACGCCTTTGCGCCGGCGCTTGTCAACCGGATTGACCGCAACACTGGCGGGATTGTTATCGCCGCCAAAAACGCGCAGGCGCTGCGCATTCTCAACGAAAAAGTTAAGAACCGCGAGCTGCACAAATACTATCTCTGCATTGTCCACGGTACGCCGAAGCCGCAAAGCGCGACCGTGACCGGGTATCTTTTCAAGGACGAAAAGCACAACCTGGTGAAAATTTCCAAAGCCCCCGTCCCCGGCAGCAAGTCTATCGCCACGAAATACCGCGTATTGGACAGCCGAAACGGGTTATCCCTTGTGGAAATCGACCTTTTGACCGGCCGCACGCATCAGATTCGCGCTCAGTTCGCCGCCCTCGGCCACCCGCTGCTCGGCGACGGAAAATACGGCTCCAATGCGCAAAACAAGCCCTACGGCTACAAAAAACAATGCCTGTACGCCTATAAGCTGGTTTTCGACTTCCAAACCGACGCAGAAGCGCTCTCTTACTTAAATCACAAATCGTTTGAGGTCCCAGAAGTCTGGTTTCGGGACGCATTTCGTGACGGAACGCTGTAAATCTATACTATATAATATAGAAACCCGCACGGTGTAAAGCCAAAGCACCGTACGGGTTTTTCTGTAAAGGAAAAGACCAGTCGCGCCTGTCAAGTGGTGTCAAGCTTTGTCAAGCGCGACCGAAATTTGTCGGTTCTGTCGCCCTATCTGCAAGAAAAAGGGGTTGACTTGAAGCCGGGTTCAGGTAGTATAATAAGGATAGTGTTTCCGACATAGACGAATCATTCATTTATAAGGAGGTACTGCTTTGCTGTATAAGGATTTTCAAGGGAAAAAGCTCTCCGCGCTCGGGCTCGGGTCCATGCGCCTGCCGACAACGGACGGAAACGACGCCCATATCGACAAGAAAACGACCGCCCAAATGGTCGAATACGCCATGCAAAACGGCGTCAACTACTTTGATACCGCCTGGGGCTACCACGAGGGCAACTCCGAGCTTGTCATGGGCGAGCTTTTGCAGAAGTACCCGCGCGACTCGTTTTTCCTTGCCAGCAAATTCCCCGGCTACGACCTTGCCAATATGGACAAGGTGGAGACGATTTTTGAAAAGCAGCTGGAAAAATGCCGCGTAGAGTATTTCGATTTTTATCTGTTCCACAATGTCTGCGAACTCAATGTGAACCAGTACCTCGACCCGAAGTACGGTATCTTAGAGTACCTGCTCCGGCAGAAGGAAAACGGCCGCATACGCCATCTGGGCTTTTCTGTTCATGGCAGCTACGACGTGTGCAAGCGCTTTTTGGAAGCGTACGGCGAACATATGGAATTTTGCCAGATACAGCTCAACTACATGGATTATGAATTCCAAAACGCCAAAGCAAAACTCGAGCTGCTCGCCGAATACAACATCCCCGTCTGGGTCATGGAGCCGCTGCGCGGCGGCAAGCTTGCAAACCTGCCCGCACACGCGGCCGAACGTCTTTTTGCACTTCGTCCGCAGGAAAGCATACCCGCCTGGGCGTTCCGTTTCCTGCAAAGCTTTTCGACCGTCACGGTTACGCTTTCCGGCATGTCCAATCTGGAACAGCTGAAAGAAAATATCGAGATTTTCTCTGCGGATAAGCCGGTTAATGCGGAAGAAAAGCAGGTGCTTATGGACATCGCTTCGCACCTTGTCAACAAGTCGGCGCTCCCCTGCACCGCGTGCCGGTACTGCACGACGCATTGCCCGCAGGGGCTTAATATCCCGTATCTGCTGGAGCTTTACAATGAGCACATCGTCACCGGCGGCGGGTTTTTGGCGCCGATGGCGCTTTCCGCCCTGCCCGACGACAAGCAGCCGAGCTCCTGCATCGGCTGCCGCAGCTGCGAGGCGGTTTGTCCGCAGCAAATTAAAATCTCAGAAGCTCTTGCGGACTTTGCGCAGAAGCTGCAATAACGAACCAAATGTCAAGCAGCCCTTCCGATACCGGAGAGGCTGCTTTTTTTGCGCATAAAAAAGGCAGCCGCCAAACTGGCAGCTGCCCGGAAAGCTTTGTAAAGGCTCGTTATCTCTTGGAGAACTGGGGCGCGCGGCGCGCACCTTTCAAGCCGTATTTCTTTCTTTCCTTCATTCTCGGGTCGCGCGTGAGGAACCCGGCCTTTTTCAGCACGGGACGCAGGCTCTCGTCATACTGCAGAAGCGCACGGGAAAGACCGTGGCGAATCGCGCCAGCCTGGCCGGTCACGCCGCCGCCCGCAACCTTGCAGACGATGTCGAACTTTTCGGTCGTGTTCGTAAGCGCGAGAGGCTGACGGACAATCAGCTTGAGCGTCTCAAGCCCGAAATAATCGTCCAGCTCACGGTCGTTGACGATGATTTTACCGGTACCCGCATACACGCGGACGCGCGCAACGGATTTCTTTCTTCTGCCGGTGCCGTAAAAATAAGGATTGGTATCGTACATTTCGTGTTAGCCTCCCTTTCTCAGAATTCTCTGGTCTGCGGCTTCTGCGCTTCGTGCGGATGCTCGGCGCCGCGATAGATGTGCAGGCGGGTCAGGGACTTTCTGCCGATGGTGTTGTCGGGCAGCATCCCCTTAACGGCCTTTTTGACCGCAAACTCCGGCTTCTCGGCCATCAGGGTCTTGTACTGGACCTGCTTCATGTTGCCGATATACCCGGTGTGGTGGTAGTACATTTTCTGCTCCAGCTTGTTGCCGGTGAGCACGATTTTTTCCGCGTTGATCACAATGACGTTATCCCCGCAGTCCGCATGGGGCGCAAACGTCGGCTTGTGCTTGCCGCGAAGAAGCGTCGCCGCTTCCGCCGCTACGTCGCCAAGCGTTCTGCCGTCCGCGTCCAGCACGAACCAGTCGCGGCTGATGTCGCCGGCTTTGGGCATGTAAGTGGACATAGTCGAAACCTCCGTTTTCTATACTTCTTTTCTGAAAGCGGGAATATCATACCACTTTCCTTCTCGTTCGTCAACAAAAATTTTGCGTTTTTCAAAACTACAAATTGTTTTCTTTTGTTTTCTTCATATTTCTCTTATTTTTATATGTTTTGCTAAAAGATGAATTTTGCTTTCTCTGTTTACAGTCCGCCGGTTTTACGGTACAATTACGCCGTAAAGGAGAGCAGAATATGGAAAAGCTTCTGTCGCTGTGCCGGGCAGCTGTTGAAAAATATGATATGATTGCACCCGGTGACCGCATAGCCGTCGGCGTTTCCGGCGGGAAAGACTCGCTGGCGCTGTTATATGTGCTGGCAAAGCTGCGCGCCTTTTACCCAAAGCCGTTTGAGCTGCTGGCAATTTCACTCGATTATCGCTTCCATGACCAGGACACAGACTTTTCTGCTATTGCGTCGCTTTGCCGCACGCTTGACGTGGAATACAGGGTGCGGCGCACGGACCTCTGGCGGGTCATTTTTGAAGAACGCAAGGAGAAAAACCCCTGTGCACTCTGCGCGAAGATGCGCCGCGGCATTTTGCACGATACGGCCAAGGCAAACGGCTGCAATAAGGTCGCGCTCGGGCACCACGCCGACGACGCCGTGGAAACGCTTGTCATGAACCTGTTTCAAAACGGCACGCTCGGCTGCTTTTCGCCGGTATCCTACCTGACGCGCAAAGACGTCACCGTCATTCGCCCGCTTGTGTTCGCAACGGAGGCGCAGGTTGCTTCCGCCGCCGAAAGAGCAAAGCTGCCGGTTTTGCCCTCCGGCTGCCCGGCAGACAAGAAAACCGAGCGGGAAAAGGCCAAGGCGACTTTGCAGCGGCTGGAGGCGGATTATCCGCAGCTGAAAAAGAAGCTGCTGGGCGCTATGGAGCGAAGCCATTTGTCCGACTGGTAACGCTTGGTAAAATGTGCAGGATTTTCAAAACGAAAATGCAGTTTTCGGCACGATTCCGGTCTGTTTTCGTCGAAAATATACGAGAAAATTACGCGGGGTTTTCAACGTCCATATTGTTCAAAACTATGTTCATATTGTTAAAAACTCTGATTTTAAGGGATTTTCTCCGCAAAAATTTGTAAAGGAAACCGCTTTACAAAGCCTGATTTTTCTGTGAAGTATTCATCCTTGCGCGTATATTTTTTGCAATCCGGCTTGCAAACGCAGACATTTTTTGAGTAAAGCCGCCGCCCCTCCCCTGTTTTTGTGGAAAGGGCGGCGGCTTGCCTATGCTCTGCTGCGTTATACCGTCTCGCGCTTGAATGCCTGCGCGCGCAGAAGCGTGGCCTTGCCCCGGCAGGCGCGGATTACGACCCGAATCCGCTTGGCGCGGTAGGTTTTCTTAAAACGGCAAATGCGTTTGTACCCGATTACCGTGTATTTGCCGATTTTCTTCCAGCGGTTCTTCCGGTCAATGTAAATGTCAAAGGCTTCAATTTGCTGACCGGTCGCAATGTTTTCCTGCAACATCAGGCTGTCGAACGCGGTCTGCGTGCCGAAATCAAAAATCAGCTCCGGCCGCGCGTCGTCGGCAGCCGCCTGCCAGTAGGCGCTGCTTTCCTCCAAAACGGCGGACGGCGCGTGTTCGTCATCCAGCTCGCTTGTAGCGCGGACGTGGACGTTCTCCAGGAGGTTTCTTGGAAATTCCCGCTTGAGCATCCGGCCGAGCGCGTCCAGCGCCAAAGCGTCCGGTGCGGCGATGCGGCCGGTTGTGTCCGGTGGAATGTTCAAAAGCAGGGCCGCGTTTCCGCCGACGGCGCTCAAATAGATTTGGAACAGCTTTTTAAGGGACTTTACCTTATCGTCTTCGTTTTTATGGTAGAACCAGCCCGGGCGGATGGACACATCCACCTCCGCCGGGTACCAAATCAGGTCCTGCTCGCCGCGGATGGCCTTGCGCGAGCCAAGGTCCAGCGACATGCTGTTCATCTTTTTCTTTGAGAATTTGCGGTCGTCGCTTTTCTGCGAATGTTCCGCTACAAATTCACTGATAGAAAGGTGCGCGGGCACTACGCTCCATTCGGATTTTCGGCACACGCCCGCTTCGTTTCCAATCCAGCGGACATCCGGCCCGCAGACCGCAATCACGGCGTTCGGCTGCAGCTTACGCACGACAGCGTAATATCCCTGCCAGTCATACTGCTGAACCTTGCCGTTTTTCCCTTCGCCGCAGGCCCCGTCGAGCCAGACGGCGAAAATGTCGCCGTAATTCGTCAAAAGCTCCGTCAACTGATTCTTATAATAGGTATTGTACGCTTCCCCCTGGCCATAGGTCGGCTCGTGCCGGTCCCAGGGCGACAAATAGACGCCGAATTTCAGCCCGTTGCGCCGGCAGGCCTCCGACACCTCGCGCACAACATCGCCTTTTCCGTCCCGAAACGGGCTGTTTTTAACCGAGTAGTCCGTATAGGCGCTCGGCCAAAGGCAAAAGCCGTCGTGGTGCTTACAGGTCAAAATCAGGCCGCGCATCCCCGCGGACTTAACCGCTTTCGCCCACTGGTCGGCGTCCAGGTCTTTCAAATCAAACAGGGAGGGCGGTGTAAAGCCGTTCCCCCACTCTTTGTCGGTGAAAGTGTTCATTCCAAAATGGCAGAACGCGTAAAATTCCAGCTGCTGCCACTGCAGCTGACGCGCAGACGGCGTAACATTCGCCGCGATTTGATAGGCTTCCACAGGGCTTCTCCTTTATATACCGTGTTTGCGTAGTATCATACCATATTTTGGCCGGAAATTCAAACTGAACATTCCACCCTTTCTGTGTAGATTGACTTTTGTCAAGAGAAGTAGTAGTATTGGATTGTATTTATCCGTATTTTTCATAAATTTTGTTGTTTTTGCTGAAAGGGGCGCAAAAATGAAACGGTTTGCACGCTGTATTGCTTTTCTGCTGGTGCTTTGCCTGGCGCTTGTTCCGGGGTTATCCGCCGCGGCGGCCAGTGCGCCGACGCCTTTAATCATTTTACAGGGCTACAGCGGCCCGCGCTTAGACGACGCCGCAACCGGCGAGCAGGTCTGGGGATTGGATTTCGACGCGGTCGGGCAGCGGATTGTGGAAGCTGTCCCCGAAATACTCGGTACGGCAGGCAGCGCTTTTGCCGGCGACACGACCGCGCTTGTAGACGTGCTTGGGCCCATTGTGCTCGAAACCCTGGAGCCTATCGCCTGCAACGCCGACGGCACCTCCAAATACGACCTGGCCGTTCACGTTGAGACCGCCGAGGAGGCGCGTGTCTCCACCCTGCGCGCAAACGGCGAGGAAGCGCTTATTGCAGAAAAAGAGCTGGTCGCGATGTTTGAGGCGCGCATCGGCAGTGAAAACGTGTTTATTTTTAACTTTGACTGGCGCAAAGGGCAGATGGCTTACGCCGACGCCATTGACGAATTTATCGGCGAGGTCAAGGCGTTGACCGGCGCGCGGCAGGTTGATTTGTTCGGTTTGAGCCACGGTGGCCAATGCGCCGCAACGTATCTTGCGCTCTACGGCGAAAAAGGCGACGTCCGCAAGGCGATGCTCGACGCGCCCGCTATTGGCGGCACCTCCTTAGTCGGCGATTTGCTGCTTGGAGAACCCATCCATATTGATTACGCGACGATTTTGCAGTTTGTCGAGCTGGGGCTTGGAACCGAAAGCGAGTTTGAGGGCCTGCTGCGGTATATCGGCCTTGAAAAGCTGGACGCCGTCGTCGCCGACCTGTTCGAGCGGTACGCCCTGGATTTTGCCAAGAATATCCCGAGCATTTGGGATTTCTGCCCCCTTTCGGTCTATGAGGAAGCAAAGGCAAAACGGCTTGACCCGGTTGAAAACGCGCAAATCATTCAGGATTCCGACGCGTTCCATTACAACGTGCTTGCGAATATGCGGCAGGGCCTGCTGCGCGCACAGAAAGCCGGAACAAAAATCGCCATCGTCTCGAATTACGGGTTTGAAAACGTGACGGGCAGCGATAAGAATTCCGACTATATCATTGACACATCCCTCTCCTCCGGCGCTGTCTGCGCGCCGTTTGGCGAAACCTTTGCTGCGGGCTATCAGCAGTCCGGGGCAAACTGCACCGACAAGGGCCATCTGCACGTTTCGCCGGAGCAGAACATCGACGCGACATATGCGTACCTGCCGGACAACACCTGGTTCGTTAACCGGCAGTTCCACGGCATGTATGTGTTCGACCCGTACACCGTCTCGCTTTTGCAGGCTTTTTTCTTTACGGATACGCTTGAAAACGTCTTTTCCGACCCTGAATTTCCGCAGTTCAATTCGACGCACAACCCCGTTGACAGCCTCTTTGTCCGATTTGACGCGACAGCGCCCGGCTACCACAGCGCGGCGGACCAAAGTATTTTGCTTTACAATCTGTCCGAACAATACGACCTGATGGTTTGGAACGTGGAGCTGGTCGGCGCGCCGTTTGTCGCCGAGACGTCGTTTGCCGCGCGTATCGCGCCCGGGGCATGCGGCGGTATAAGCATCGACGCACATGAGCTTGCGGACTGCGACACGCCGTTTACGGTGCGCGTGACCTATACGCTGGCAAGCCCGCAGATGCTGCTAAAGACCGAGGACTTTGTCTTTACGCCGCTGGACGCAAAAAAGGCCGCCGCGTTTGCCTATTTAATCGAGCAGACGCCGCAGACGCCCTCGACGATGCTTTCGCCACAGGCGCCCGAAGCCGAGCCGGAGACGACAGAGCCCGAAACCGAAGCGCCGCCGCAAGCAGAGACAGCCGCGGATATACCCGGAACGGGCGGAACCGTACAAAGCCGGAAAGCCGCCCCACTCGCAGTCATTCCGCTGTGCCTGACGGCACTGCTGCTGCCCGCAGCCCATGTGCGGCGCAAAGCTTCCGCCGAATCCTAAAATCAAACCAAAGAAAAGCCGCCGGACGCGCTGTCCGGCGGCTTTGTGTTAAGGTTTTGGATGACGGCGGAGTCACACCTCGTTGGTCGCGACGATGTCCACGCCGGTGTTTAAGATGTTCGACAGCACGACGTCGCCGATATGGACGGGCGCCTTTACGCAGACTTGGTTGATTTCCCGCATGCAGTCGAGCAGCAGCTCCTTTGGCACCGGCTTTGCAGATTTCACCGGCACGACCGGCAGCCTGCCGCCCGTAACCTTGACGGTGGACGTAAGCATTCGCTCGGGGTGCGTACACTCCTGGCGCGCATAGCTATCGCCGCGTTTGCAGGTGTTGCCCGTTACCGAAACAACCTGCCCGTCGTCATCGAGGGTAACGGTCACGGCGCAGCCAATGGGGCAGGATACGCAAATCAGTTCCCGTGTTTTCATCGGTCAGGCCTCCTTTGTGCTGACGACCAGCTTCGCGTCCGCCGGCAAAGCGGCAAGGTCGGAAGCCTTCAGCGTGACATATTCCATTTCGCCGGGCGTCATTTTCCGCTTTTTGCGCGCAAGCAGCGTCTGCTCGCCGCAGGTAACGGTCAGCTGTACGTTTTCAAGCACGCGCCCGACGCGGAAATACAGCTTGACATCCTTATCCGTGTCGCGGTGGATGCGCTGGGGCACCACATAACGCACAGCGCCCTCCCCCGCCGTTTCAACCGTCTCGCCGGCCGGCTTTTCGCCGCGGATGAACTTGGCGGCGCCCATGCCCGCAAGCTTGCTTTCCTCGGTAACATAGTCGACCAAATCGTGCACCTGCAAAACATTGCCGCAGGCAAATACGCCGGGCTTACACGTCTCGCGGTACTCGTCCACCACGGGGCCGTTCGTAACCGGGTCAAGCGCCACGCCGGCGCTTTTGGACAGCTCGTTTTCCGGAATCAGGCCGACGGACAGCATCAGCGTGTCGCACGGAATGTACTCCTCCATACCGGGGATAGGCTGCAAATGCTCGTCCACATTGGCGACGGTCACGCCCTCGAGCCGTTCCTTGCCGTGGGTCTTTACAACGGTGCAGGAAAGGCGAAGCGGAATCCCGAAATCCTCGAGACACTGCACAATGTTGCGCGTCAGACCGCCGGAATACGGCATCAGCTCGCAGACCGCCTTAACCTTGGCGCCCTCAAGCGTCATGCGGCGCGCCATAATAAGGCCGATGTCGCCCGAGCCCAGAATCACGACGGTTTTGCCGGGGCAATAGCCGTCCAGATTGACATACTTTTGCGCCGTGCCCGCCGTCATAATCCCGGCGGCGCGGCTGCCCGCGATGGAAAGCGCCCCGCGCGGGCGTTCCCGGCAGCCCATGGCCAGCACAACGGCCTTTGCCTGAATGGACAAAAGCCCGTCGAAATTGTTGACCGCCGTCACGACGTTGTCCGCGGAAATATCGAGCACCATCGTATCAACCTTGACGTCGATGTCGGTTTTATACAGCGCTTCGGAAAAGCGCGCGGCATATTCGGGGCCGGAAAGCTCCTCGCCGAAATAATGCAGCCCGAAGCCCGTGTGGATGCACTGCTCCAGAATGCCCCCGAGCGTATCGGCGCGCTCCAGCACCAAAATGCTTTCTACGCCGTCCTCGTGCGCCTGCAAGGCGGCCGCCATACCAGCGGGCCCGCCGCCCACAACGACCAAATCATATCGCAGCATTCAGCCCACCTCACTTCGTTTTGTCGAAGAGGATTTTGGAATCCCCGCCGAACTTTGTAATTTCATTCATCGGCACGTCTAACTCCCGTGCCAGAATTTCGACGACCTTGGACCCGCAGAAGCCGCCCTGGCAGCGGCCCATGCCGGCACGGGTGCGGCGCTTGACGCCGTCCACGTCGCGTGCGCCCGCCGGCGCGTGTATCGCGTCGAGGATTTCCCCCTCCGTGATGGTCTCACAGCGGCAAATCACGCGGCCGTACGCCTTATTTTTCGCAACAAGCGCCTCGCGCTCGGCCTTCGTCAGATTCCGGAAGCGCACGGGCGCCGGTCGCTCGAGCCGGAAATCGGCGCGGACATGGGGGTTTGTACGCTCGCAAAGCAGGTCGTACACCATTTCCGCAATCGCGGGCGCGGCAGAAAGACCGGGCGATTCGATACCCGCGACGTGCAGGAAGCGGTCGCTTTTTTCGGAAAAGCCGATGATGAAATCATCCGTAGTCGGGTGCGCGCGCATCCCGGCAAAGGAGGTAATCGCGCCGCGCAGCGTCAGCTCCGGAACGGAACGCTTCGCCTTTTCAAAGACAAAGGAGAGCCCGTCGGACGTCGTGTCCACATCGTCCTTGTCATCGACATCCAGCGCAGACGGACCGATGAGCAGGTTGCCGTCCACCGTCGGCGTAACCAGCACGCCCTTGCCCATTTTGTTGGGGCATTGGAAAATCGTGTGGTCGGCAAGGTAGCCGTAAGCCTTGTCCAGCAGGTAATACTCGCCCTTGCGAGCCACAAGCGTGATGCTGTCGTCGCCGATCATCCGCGCAATCTCATCCGCGTGAACCCCGGCCGCGTTGACCACATATCCGGCGGTTATTTCCCCGCAGGTCGTTTGCAGACAAAATCCGTCCGTAAGCTTATTTATAGCTGTTACGCGGCAGTTTCGGAAAAATTCAACGCCGTTTTCCACTGCGTTTTCCACCGCGGCGATGGTCAGCTCATATGGGCAGACAATACCGGCCGTTTCCGAAAGCAGAGCGCCCACGACCTCGCCGCTGACATGCGGCTCCAGCTCCCGAACAGCCGCACCGTCCAGAACGGAGAGCTTCGGCACGCCGTTCTTTTGGCCGCGTTCGTAAAGCGCGTGGACGTGCTGCATTTCCTCCTCGGAAAATGCCAGCACCAAAGACCCGTTGTTGCGGTACGGCACGTTGAGCGTTTTGCAAAGCGCCGGCATTAGGGCCGTGCCGCGAACATTGAGCTTTGCTTTCAGCGTCCCGTTCGCCGCGTCAAAGCCGCCGTGCACAATGGCGCTGTTCGCTTTGGTCGTACCCATGGCGACGTCGTTGCACTTTTCCAAAAGCGCCACGCGCAGATCGGTCTGCGACAGCGCCCGGGAAATCAGCGCGCCGATTACGCCGCCGCCGATGACAGCCACGTCAAACTTCATAGCGTTCACCCATATCCTTTCTACGGCAAATGCCGTTACGCATCGTCGTAATCGATATCCTGCCCCGCGAAATCGTCCTTGTCCCCGCGGTCCACAAGCACAATATCGTCGGAGGTCTTTGTGGAACTGAAAAAGTCGGAAAGCGTTTCGTGCAGCTGCATGAGCTGGTCCCGAAACGGGAACGTATCCGTATAATAGGTCTCAAAATCCGTCATAAAGCTGCCGTCGAATACGGCGGCGGCCGTCACCGCCGGGCGCGAAGCCAGGGCGCGGTTTTCGGTTTCCGATACAGTTTTGTCCGTGTCGAACACGCTTACCAAAAGCAGGGCGAACAGCGCGCCAAAAAACAAAACGCAGAGCACCACCGCAAACGGCTTGTAGATGCGCGGCGAAGCCTGCGCAGCTTCCGGTTTTTCCTGCGGTGCGGCCGGCTGCTTTTTCAGTTTATCCGCAAATGCAATCATGACTTACAGGCTCCTCAGAATCGGAAATACAAAAACGGGTTATAGCTGGAACCAACAAGCGCAGCCGTCGCAACCAGCAGCGCGCCGACGGAAAACACCGTCTGTGCGACGCTCAGCATGACGCGCTGCACCTTTTCGCTGCGCACGCGCGCGAGCAGTGCGCGCAGCTTTGGCAGCACCGGCAGCGAGCAGATTGCGCAAACCGGCAGCACGGCAATGTAATTGACAATCACCGTACGCTGCGTCACAGACGAGAAGCCGTTGGCGCCAAAGGCGGCAAGGAAAAACGCCTGGATTTCAGACAGGGACTCAAAATAGAAGAACGCCCAGCCGACCAGAATGACCAGGATCGAGTAAATATGTCCCACAATGGCGGGCGCTTTTGCAAGCTTGTCGCCGAGCCAGAGCTTTTCGAGCATCAGGAAAACGAAATAGTAAAGGCCCCACAAAACAAAGTTCCACGAAGCGCCGTGCCAAAGGCCTGTAAGCAGCCAGACAATCAGCATGTTGGTCGCCCAGCGCTTGCGGTTGCCGCCCATGGGGATGTAAACGTAATCGCGGAAAAAGGTGCTGAGCGTAATGTGCCAGCGGCGCCAGAAATCGTTGATGCTGCGCGCGATGTACGGGTAGCGGAAGTTTTCCGGAAAATCAAAGCCGAAAATTTTGCCAAGGCCAATGGCCATGTCGGAATACCCGGCAAAATCGAAGTAAATTTGAAAGGCGTACGCCAAAATGCCGACCCACGCGCCAAGGGCGGACAGCGTGGACAAATCGCCGCCGAACAGCTGCTCACAAAGCTCGCCCGCAAAATTCGCAAGGATGGTCTTTTTCAAAAGTCCGATGCAAAACCGCACGACGCCGGCCGCCGCCTTTTGCACGGCACAGGTGCGCACCTCAATCTGCTCGCAAACATCGCTGTAGCGGACAATGGGACCTGCAATCAGCTGCGGGAACATGGAGACGTACAAAAGCAGCTTATAAAACGAGGTCTGTACCGGCACCTTGTCACGGTAGACGTCGACGACGTAGGTAAGCGCCTGAAAGGTGAAAAACGAAATCCCAATCGGCAGCGACACTCCGAGAAGCGGGATGTGCACGGAAAACAGACTGTTCGCCGCGGTCGTAAAAAAGTCGTAGTATTTGAAAAGCCCTAAAGAGGAAAGCGTCAGCACCACGGCAAGCGTCAAAAACAGCTTAGCCTTTTTGGTGCCCCGATACTTTTCAATGAACAGGCCGGCGAAGAAATCCACCGCCGTCGTTGCGACCATCAACAGAATATAGACCGGCTCGCCCCAGGCGTAAAACACTAGCGAAAACAAAAGCAGCACCACGTTGCGTACACGGATGCTTTTCGGTATAAAGTAAGCCGCCAAGCACAGCGGAAGAAAAATGTAAAGAAAAACCAGACTCGAAAAAACCAAAAGGCGGCCTCCAAAGCGGAACAAATTCTTGCGTATATTGTAGCATATTTCGCCTTTTCTGCATAGCCCTTTTCCGGAAAAAATCGACACGCAGCCGAAATATCAGACGATTTTTTCCAAGTCGCTGCGCAGGCGGGCGAGAATCCTTTTTTCCAGGCGGGAAATGTAGCTTTGCGAAATGCCGAGCAGGTCGGCGACCTCCTTTTGCGTGCGCTCCGGTTTTCCGTCCAGGCCGAAGCGCAGCCGCATAATCGTCCTTTCACGCGCGGGCAGCTCCTGCACTGCCCTTAACAGCGTCCGCCGCTCGTCATCCTGCTCCAAGCCCTCGTGCACCTCTTCCGTCCCCGAGCCGAGAATGTCGGAAAGCAGCAGCTCGTTGCCGTCCCAGTCCACATTGAGCGGCTCGTCAAACGATATGTCCGTGCGGTGGGCACCCGTCTTGCGCAAAAACATTAAAATTTCGTTTTCTATGCAGCGGGAAGCGTAGGTTGCAAGCTTGATTTTCTTCTCCGGCCGAAAGGTCTGCACGGCTTTGATTAAACCGATTGTGCCTATGGAAATCAAATCTTCCACATTCGCGTAGCCGCTTTCAAATTTCTTCGCGATATAGACCACCAGCCGCAGGTTATGTACAATCAGCTCCTCCCGCACCTGCGTCTCCCCCGCCGCCAGGCGTCGCAGAAGCGCCTCTTCTTCGGCGCGGCCGAGCGGTTCCGGCAGGGTCTGCGGCCCGTTTATGTAATGCAGGTCGCCCAAACGCAAAGCGTTTTTGAGGCGTTTTAGCAGCGCCTTCAGCTTTTTTCGCATATTCTGTCTCTCCTCTTTCCAAAAAATCAGCGCCAAGCAGCACCGCGTATTCTCCGCTTGCAAACGGCTGGGGACTCGCGGCCAGCCAAACTTCCCGCCATACTTTTTCCGGCTTTTTCGTCCGAATGCAATCGATGCGAAAGGCCCGCAGCACACCCGCACCGCCCACACTTGCAAACGGGATCAGGCAAATCGGCCTGCCCGCCTTGGGCGGCAGTGCGTCTTCAAACAGAAACGGCTGCAATTCCTGCGGCGCGAGGCGCTGCACAACGCGGCGTTCGGCAACGACGACTGGCCGGTCCGTAAAGCCGTCGCGCAAGCCGTGGCCCGTATCCAAAAGAGCCTTTTCCCGTACGCTTTTCTCCCCGCAGCACAAAACAACCTCAAAAAGCCGGTTATCCGGCGCGCGCCGTCGAAGCAGATAGGACAAAAGCGTCAAAACGGCATAGCAAAGCAGCGTCAGCGCCAGCAGCAGCCGAAAATGCAAATCGAAATATACCACGCCGTTTTGGTACAGCATATTTCCCGGCTTCAAAAACAGGTACACCGCAAGCAGACAGCCGGCAAACACAAAATTCACGGCGAAAAATGCCCCGGCCGTTTTCAAAAAATCCCGAACGCCATGCACAGAAAACGCAGCCAGCACAATACAGGTCAGCGCAGAAAGGTGCAATAGGGCGAACACGGCAAAGGGCAGCTGCGGTAAAAATATGGACAGCGAATAGACGGCGCCGACAAGCGCGCCGCAGAGCAGGCGAAAGCGCCGGACGGGCTTGCGAAGCAGGGTTTTTGTCAGCAAAAGCAGCAAATAGTCTATCAGCAGATTGACGACCAAAAGGACATCGACATAGACGACCATGGTATTCCCCCGCAAAAAAAGATCCGGCACCGTTCATTATATCGGTACCGGATCTGAAATTTTGTCAAATCATGGTCGCGCGGTATTTTTTGCGCGCCGCATATAATCTTCTAAAATCAGCACAGCGGAAACGGCGTCCACAACCGCCTTGCGTTTTTTTCCGCGCGTGTTCGTAGCGTTTAGGGCACGGTGCGCGGCGACGGTCGTCAGCCGTTCGTCCTGAAACGCTACCGGAAGCGCACAGCGCTCGCTAAGAAGCGCGCCGAATGCGCGGCAGGCGTCCGCACGGAAGCCCTCGCTCCCGTCCATGTTCTTAGGCAGCCCCACGACAATCCTCTCTGCGCCGCGTTCTTTCGCGATCTCGGAAATTTTTCCTATGAGCGCGTCGGCGTCCGTTTCCTGCAGCACGGCGACCGGAGAAGCCAGCATTTCCAGCGCATCGCAAACCGCAATGCCCGTGCGCGCATCGCCGTAATCCACCGCCAGAATCACCATGGCCGCACCTGCCCGACCAAATCGGACACACTTGCAACGCCGGTCTCGTCCAGAAAGCGATCCAGGCCGTCAATCACCTGCAGCGGCGTAAACGCGTCCGTAAAATTCGCCGCGCCGATTTGGATGGCGGAAGCCCCGGCCAGAAGCATTTCGACGGCGTCCTGCCAGCAGGTAATGCCGCCCATGCCAACCACCGGGATTTTGACCCGGTTCGCCGTCTGCCAAACCATCCGAAGCGCAACGGGGAACACCGCCGCACCGGAAAGCCCGCCGGTATTGTTGCGCAAAATGGGACGGCGCGTGCGGATGTCGATGCGCATGCCCGTAATGGTATTGATTAACGATACGGCGTCCGCGCCTCCCGCTTCCGCAGCAGCCGCAATTTCCGCGATATCCGTCACGTTCGGTGACAGCTTCATCATAATCGGCTTATCGGAAGCCGCTTTGCAAATCCGCGTGATGCGCTCGACCGCGCGCGGGTCCGTGCCGAAAGAAACGCCGCCCGCCTTTACGTTCGGACAGGAGATGTTAACCTCGATTAAATCCACCGCACTCCCCTGCAAACGCCGGATGGTTTCGGCATATTCCTCCTCCGTACTCCCCGCGACATTGGCAATCACCGCCAAATCGAGCTTGGAAAGCGCCGGGAGGTCGGCGCGCAGAAACGCGTCTACGCCGGGGTTCTGCAGGCCGACGGAATTGAGCATGCCGGACGGCGTCTCCGCAATGCGCGGCGGCAAATTGCCGGGACGTTCGGTAAGCGTCGTTCCTTTGCAGGAAATCCCGCCGAGCTTCTGGATGTCATACAGCCGTGCATATTCCTGGCCAAAGCCGAACGTGCCGCTTGCCGTAATTACAGGATTCTTTAAGCGAACACCGCAAAGGTCAACGTGCAGATCAGCCATTAAAATCGACCTCCCTCGCGTCAAAAACAGGGCCGTTTTTACAGACATGCCGCATATGGTCGCCGTCTGCTTCGTGCGTTTTGCATGCGCAGACAAGGCAGGCGCCTATCCCGCACCCCATGCGCTGTTCCAGCGACACATAGCACGGCACGCTGCGCGCCGCGCACAGCGCCGCGACGTTTTTCAGCATAGGCGTCGGGCCGCACGCATACACGACCGCCTGCGGAAGCGCCGTAAGACGCTCCTGCAGCACATCCGTTACAAAGCCCTTGCGTCCGAATGAACCATCGTCCGTCGTTACGTCGACCCGGCGGCAGCTGCTTTCAAATTCCGAAAGCAAAATCACCTGTTTTGCAGAGCGGAACCCCAAAATCGCTTCCGCATCCGGTCCGTACGCCTGCGCCGCGCCCAGCATGGGTGGGCAGCCGATCCCGCCGCCGACAAAAATCGCGGGGCGGTCCTTATCCGGGAAAAATCCGTTTCCCAGCGGTCCAAGGATATTGAGCGTTTCCCCTTCCCGGCGCGCAGCAAGCCAGGCCGTACCGTCGCCGCGCACCTCGAAAACCAGCGTTATGGTTCCGGCGTCCTGGTCAATCGAGCAAATCGAAATCGGGCGGCGCAAAGGCTTTTCCCCGCAGCGCACATGGACAAACCGGCCGCACCAGCTTTCCTGCGCGATCGGCGGGCAATCGATTACAAATTGATACGTCGTCTCATTTAAGCGGCGAACAAAGGCAATTTTGAAGTCAGCTTGCAGCATAACGGCTCCTTTCCGTGTTACAGGCTTTCCACATGGATGTCGCGCGTGACATCGTTTTCGGCAAGGCACCGCGCCAGCGCTCCGGCTGTTTCCACAGACGGCAGTACCGGAATTCGGCGCAGCAGCGCCGTGCGGCGGATTCGGATTTCGTCGGAATTTTTCGTCGCCTGCGGCTGCGCGGTGGACACAAGGTAAGACAGGCGGTTCTGCAAAATGAGCGTAAGCGTGTTGGGCTCGCCCTCATGGATTTTGCGCACTGCGTTCGCCGCCACATGGTTTGCGTTCAATAGTTTTGCCGTGTTGGAGGTCGCGTATACCTTAAAGCCCAGCTTCTGGAACTGCGCCGCCAGCGCGGCGCTTGCCGGCTTGTCGGAGTCCGCGACGGAGACAAGCACGCCGCCCGTGCGCTTCAGGCGCATACCCGAGGCGGCAAAGCCCTTGTAGAGCGCCTCCTCAAAGCTTCTGCCAACGCCGAGAACCTCGCCCGTAGACTGCATTTCCCCGCTGAGCTGCACGTCGGCGCCGGCAAGCTGTTCAAAGCTGAACACCGGTACGCGCACAAACGAACGGGCCGGTTCGCGGTAAAGGCCGGACCCCACGCCGAGATCGGAAATGGATTCCCCGAGCATCAGCCGCGTAGCGAACTCGATAATTGGCAAAGCCGTTGCCTTGGACAAAAACGGAATGTTCCGTGTCGCAACGTCGCTTGCGGCGGAGACGTATACAGCGTTATCATACAGCACGAATTGCAGGTTCAAAAGGCCGCGCAGCTTCAGCGCGGATACAATGCGCGCGGTATAGTCCACAATCGTCGCCTTATCCGTCTCCGACAACGTAACGGCCGGGAACGCGCAGACAGAGTCGCCCGAGTGGACGTCCGCCTTTTCAATCAGCTCGCAAATGCCGGGAATCAGGAAATCCTCGCCGTCCGTCAGCACGTCGACCTGCGCACCTTTTCCGACAAGGGCGCGTCTTGAGGTCGTGTGGCGGACGTTGAGCGAATCGAGCAAATCAAAAAATGCGATTCGGTTTTTCAACAGCCGGTGCGACGCATCGTCCGCGCCGTAAATCGTGACGCCGATCTCGCGCAGCGTTTGCGCACAGCGAACCGCCGCGCCGCCGCCGAACGCAAGAATGGCGCCGTCCGGACGCTCCGTAGCGCAGACCGCCGCAACATCCTCCGTCGTTATGGGGTCAATGTACAACTTGTCGGCCGCCGCAAAATCCGTCGTGTTTGCCGCCGGGTTATTGTTGAGCGCCACGGTTTCATAGCCGAAATCCCGCAGCGTGCGCAAAGCCAGGTACGCCGCGCAGTCCCGGTCGGTTCCAAGGCCTATGGAGGTGGGCCCTGCGCCGACAACCAGAATCTTCCTTTTTTGCTGCGGATGGGCTTTTAAGAACATTTCCGCCTCGTTTTCCTCATCCCAGGCGGAATAGAAATAGGGCTTCTGCACATCAAATTCCGCCGCGCAGGTATCGACCGTATTGTATGTCGGGCGCATAGAAAACGGCAAAGTCTCCTCGCCGCAGACCGATGCGATTACGCTGTCCAAAAAGCCGAGCCGCTTCGCGCGCAAATAGGTTTCCTCCGTAAGGCCGTCCGCCAAGGCGGCTTGCGCATCCGCAATATTTTTCAGCTTGGACAGGAAAAACGGCGCGATGCCCGTCAAATCCCGAAGCTGCTGCAGAGAAACGCCGCGTTTGACGGCTTCGTACAGCGTAAACAGGCGCTCGCTGTCTGGCGTGCGCAGACGCGCCTCCAGTTCCTCGTCCGTCAAACGGCGCAGCTTCGGCAGCTCCATGTGCTGCGTTTTTTCATTGGTGGAACGCACGGCCTTCATCAGCGCCAGTTCAAAGCCGGTGCCGATGGCAAACGCTTCGCCGGTCGCCTTCATCGCCGAACCAAGGCTTTTGTCCACCTCGCCGCCGAACGATTCAAACGACCATTTCGGCACGCGCACCGCGCAGTAATCAAGCGCCGGTTCATTGGCCGCGGTCGTAACGCCCGTCAGCGGGTTTTCAATTTCATATAAACGCCGGCCCAGAGCCGCATGCGCGCAGACGGCCGCAATCGGATACCCGGTCGCTTTGGAAATAAACGCGGTTGTGCGGTTCAGTTCCGGTTCGACGCTTAAAACGAAATAACTGCCGTTTTCCGGGTGCAGCGCAAAACGCACCAGGCACACGCCTACGATTTGCAGGAAATTGGTAAGCTTGCGCGCAACGCGGCGCAGCTTCTGCATTTCGGCGTCCGTCAGGGTTTGCGCCGGCAAAACCGTAACGCTGTCCCCGGAATGAACGCCGACGGTATCCATGCTTTCCGTGCTGCAAACACATACCGCGTTGCCGTCGACGTCGCGCACCACGGCGAGCTCAATTTCTTTGTACGCGTCCACGCACTTTTGCACAAGCACCTGCCCGACCAAAGAGCGTGCGGCGCAGTCGGAAAACGCGTTTTCAAGCGCTGACGGCGCAGAACACACGATACCGGCGGTGTTTTCCGGAGAAAAAGCTGCCTGCAAGCGCACCGGATAACCGACGGATTCGGCAAATGCGGCGGCTTCCGCCGGCTGCGATACAACCTCGGCCGGCAAATACGGCTCGTTTGCCCGTTCCAGCATACCCTGCAGCGCCTGCGGCGTACGGACGCTTTTGATAACCTCCGGCTGCGCGCCCAAAAGCACCGCGCCGTGCTCTTCGAGATACCCGTTCTGCGAAAGCTCCAGGCAAATTTCCAGCCCGGTGCGCCCACCGGCGGTCGCCAGAATGGCGTCGGGATGCTCAAGTTCAATAATTTTCTTTACGGTTTCACCGCTGAGCGGCTCCAGATATACGGTGTCCGCAACATCGTGCTCTGTCATGACCGTCGCCGGATTGGAATTGACGCAGACGACCGACGCGCCGGACGCCTTGAGCGCGCGGCACATCTGCACCCCCGCATAGTCGAATTCGCTGGACTGGCCGACGATAACGGGGCCCGCGCCGATTACCAGGACCTTTTTGAACGATTGGCTCATTTGCGCGCCTCCTCCATCATCTCTGCAAAGCGGGAAAACACCCAGGCCGTGGAGCTGTCCGGGTCGACGCTGGGCGTAAACTGGACGCTGAGTCCCGGGAACGTGCGGTACAAAAGACCTTCGACCGATTTGTCGTTCAGATTATACAAAAACGCTTCGGCCGTCTGCGGCGAAACGCTTTCCCGGCGGACAGCGTAGCCGTGGTTCTGCTCGGTTACCATAAAGCGGTCGGTATGCGTGCAAAAGACCGGCTGGTTGGAGCCACGGTGCCCTTTCCGCATCTTTTCAATCTGCATCCCGCACGCCAGCGCCAGCATCTGGTGGCCGAGCCCGACGGCAAAAATCGGAAGGCCAAGCTTCGTCATGGCGGAAATTTCCTGCACAAGCGCCGGATCGTCATCCGGGTCGGCCGGACCGTCCGAAAGGAAAATCCCGTCCGCGGACCGTGTAAGCAGCTGTTCGGCCGTCGTAAAGGCGGGCAAAATCTCCAATGTGCAGCCCTGCGCCGTCAGCCCGCGCAGAATTTCCCGCGGGAATCCGTAATCCAGCACGCAAACGCGAAACCGCTCGTTTTCAGCCGGGATAAGCTGCGGCGAACGCGTCGTAATCGCCCCCACCGCCCCGGAGATGGTGTACGCGCGAATACGTGCAAGCAGCGCTTCGCGATCCGACAAATCGTCCGTTATCGCGCCCTTGACATACCCCTTTTCCCGCAAAACGCGCGTCAGGCGCCGCATATCCACCCCGCAAAGGCCAACAATACCCTGCTGCTTCAAATACGCATCCAGCGACAGCTCGTCCTTTGTGGTCATATCGCACCATTCCCGCACGATATATCCGTTCGCCATGATGTCCGACGCACGGCTTTCGGCCGATACGCCGCGGTTGCCGACCAGCGGGTACGTCTGCGCGACGATTTGCCCGTAATAGGTCGGGTCCGACAGCAGCGAGGTGTAAGACGCGGTGCAGGTGTTAAAGACGACCTCCCCGATGGATGTCCCCTGTTTTCCCATGGAATAGCCGGAAAACAGCGTGCCGTCTTCCAAAAGCAGGAATGCGCGTTTTGCCGATTGCGGCATGGAAAACTCCCCTTTCCGGTACGCTTACAGCGCAGAAATGATGTCGTCGCGCATGCGAATCGCCTCCGCACGCGCTGCTTCGGCATATGCGTGCGCGTCACAGCCGGCTTTTTGGTAGGCGCACAAAATCCCGCGCGAAGAGTTTATGATTGCGCCGTCGCCGTTTGCATCAAAAGCGGGCGCAACGTCCTTTGCGCCGCCGCCCTGCGCGCCATAGCCCGGCACCAGGAAAAACGTATGCGGCAGCGCGGCGCGCAGCTCGGAAAGCTGTTGCGGATACGTAGCGCCAACAACGGCGCCGACCGCCGAATAGCCGTATTCTCCGATTGTCGCTTCGCCCCAGCGCTCGCACATGTTCCCCATCGCACGATAGACGGGGGCGTCCCCTAAAAGCTGGTCCTGCAGTTCCCCGGAGGACGGGTTCGAGGTTTTGACCAGAACAAAAATCCCCTTGTCCTCCTGTGCGCAGACCTCGGTCAGCGGCGCAATGCCGTCGGTGCCGAGATACCCGTTCACGGTAAGCGCGTCCGCGTCAAACGCCGCGCACCGGCAGCCGTCCAGCTCCGTTTTGCCAAGGTGCGCGGCCGCATACGCCTGCATTGTCGCGCCGATGTCGTTGCGCTTACCGTCGGTAATCACGAACATTCCTTTTTCCTTGGCATAGGCAATCGTTTGCGCAAGCGTCCGCATCCCCTGCCAGCCGTACATTTCGTAGTACGCGCACTGGGGCTTCACGGCGGGCACAATATCGCAAAGCGCGTCAATTAAACCTTTGTTGTAGGTCAGAATGGCGGAGGCAGCCGCCTCAAACGGGTCGTCGCAGCGCGCAAACGCCTCTTTACGGATATAGTCCGGAACGTAAGAAAGCTTGGGGTCGAGCCCGGCCACCGTCGGATTGTGAAGTGCGCGGATGCGCGCAATCAGTCTGTCAAATCCCATAATTTCCTCCTACTATTATGCCTTGTAAACGATGCGGCCGCCGCAGACCGTCAGCTTGACGCGGGCGCGAAGCCGACAGCCCTTGAACACGCAGTTTTTCGACCGGCCGTGCAGGCGGTCCGGGTCAACGGTCCACCATTCGTTTGGGTCAAACAAAAACAAATCGGCGCGCGCGCCCACCTGCAGGGTTCCCCCGCCGGCGCCGAGAATTTTTGCCGGCCGGCAGGACATTCTCTCCAGCAGGCCCGAAAGCGACAGCTTTCCGGTTTCCACAAGCGCCGTATAGCTTGCCGAAAACGACGTTTCCATTCCGATTACGCCGTTCGGCGCCGTTCGGAAGTCCGCTTTTTCCTGCGGCGTGTGCGGCGCGTGGTCGGTTGCAATGACGTCGAGCGTTCCGTCAAGAAGCGCCTGTTCAATCGCCGCGCGGTCCTTTTTTGTGCGCAGCGGCGGGTTCATGCGATAATCCGCGTCAAGAAGCGACAGCTTTTCTTCGTCAAATATAAAATAGTGCGGGCAGGTCTCCGCCGTAACCGAAAGTCCCGCAGCTTTTGCGGCGGCAAGCATGGAAACGCTTCCGGCCGTGCTCACATGGCAGATGTGCAGCCGTGCGCCGCGCGGCGCGTTCATGAACAGCGCCAGCTCCCGCGCCGTGCCGACGTCCTCGGCGGCGTTGGGGATCCCCGCGACGCCGAGCTTTTCGCTCCAAACGCCGGCGTTGACAATGCCGCCGCGCGAAAGCGTCCTGTCCTCCGTGTGCGCGAAAATGGGCAGGGAAAGCCGTGCGCTGTTTTCAAGCGCCTGCGCCATCAGCTGCGCAGTGGCGACCGGCACACCGTCGTCGGAAAACGCGCAGACGCCGCTTTCGGCCAAAGCCTGCATGTCCGTCAGCGTTTCGCCGGACAGCCCCTTGGTTATAGCGCCGACGGGCAACACCCGGCAGGCGGCGTTCTTCGCCTTTTGCAGCACATACCGCACGGTTTCGGGCGTATCGCAGGCAGGCGATGTGTTCGGCATGGCGCACAACGTGGTCACGCCGCCGGCGGCCGCAGCGTAAGAGCCGGTCAGCACGTCCTCTTTTTCGGTAAAGCCGGGGTCGCGCAAATGCGTATGTAAATCAACGAGCCCCGGGGCCAAAATCAGCCCCGAAGCATCGATGACTTCCATATCTGCGCACGCCGGAATACGCGGCGCAAGCTGCGCGATGCGCCCGTCTTGGCACAACACGTCGCAAACCGCATCCAGCTGCTGCGAAGGGTCGACGACCCTTGCGTTTTGAAATAACAGTTTCTGTTCCATAGGCCTCTTATGCGGCGGGCGCCGTTGTCACGGGCGTCTCGGCCGCAGGTTCGGTAGCGGCCGGCGCGGTTGTCGCAGGCGTCGCCGGCTGTGTTGCGCCCTCCCCGGCCGGCACGGTCGTCGCAGGCGCAGACGAAGCGTGCGACTGCTTGCAGGTGCCGGGCAGGTTTTCCTTGGAATACCAGCCCGTTGCGCGGCTGGTGCAGCCGTCGCTTGCCAAAAGACCGCTTGACGTGCAATAGGTCCGCTGCTCCACAATCGGTGAAAACTTTTGGAAATCCTTACGCCCCAGGTTCTCGTGAACGCGGTCCATGACTTCGTCGAAAATGCTGCCCGCGGGGTTGCCGGAGACGTAGTTGGAAATCTGCTTAGGCGTGTCGCAGCCAAACCAGACGGCGGCGACGTAATACGGCGTACCGCCGACAAACCAGCGGTCCTTATCCTCCGAGGTTGTACCGGTTTTTGCAAACAACGGTGAATTTTCCAGCCCGTAGTTGCGGGCGGTCGCCTGCCCCGCGCGGTCGGTAACAACCGTCTGCAAAAGCTCGTTCATGACATCCGCCGTGTCTGCGGAAATGACCTGTTCGCCATCGGTCTCGTTATGGCGCAAAAGCACCTCAGAGCCGTTGGAGTTTGTGACCTGGTAATAGCAATACGGCTCAAAGTATTTGCCGCCGTTGCCGAAAGCCGCAAAAGCCGCCGCCATTTCCAGTGTAGAAACGCCCTTATAGGTACCGCCGACAGCTAAGGACGACGTGTTTTTGTCGGTCGGGTCAACAAGGTGCGACAAATGGAACTTCTGCGTCGCATATTCAAAGCTCGTATTAAAGCCGAGCTTTTGCAGAATCTGCGCGGGAACCGTATTGTAGGAAATGGCAATCGCCTTCTGCACCGTCACATACGAACCGGGCGAGCCGGGGTCGTTGCCGTAGTTCACGGGACCCGGGCGGCCGTCGTCATAGTAGTTGTCAATTCCGTAGTTCTCGACCTTGGTGCTCCAGGTAATCTGCTTTTCCTGCATGGCCGGCGCATAAATCGACAGCGGCTTGATGGAAGAACCCGGCTGGCGGTAAGAGTTCGCGGCGCGGTTAAGCCCGCGGTTTTCCGTTTTTTCGCCAGCGCCGCCAACCATGCCGACAATGCGGCCGCTGTAATCCATAATGGTCATGGCAGACTGCGCGTCGTCAATGTGCTTGTTATACTTCGGAAAGCCCGTGCGGTTGACGTAAACGCTCTCCATCGCCTCCTGGACGTCAAGGTCCACGGCGGCATAGATGCGAAGCCCGCCGGAGTAAATCAGAGAGGACGCCTGCGAACGGGAATAGCCATACTGGTCGACCAGATCGTCGCGGACGCTTTGGATAACGTAATCGACGTAATAGCTCCAAACCGAGTTTTCCGTCTCCAGCTGCTGCGAGGCAAGCACCTCAGACGGCTTATACCCCTCGCTGTTGGTAAACACCATTTCGTACGCGATTGCCGCTTCCTTTTCCTCCTCGGTAATCATGCCCTCTTCTTCCATGTTTTCAAGGCAGGTCAGCTGGCGCTTGCGGTTCTCCTCCGGGCGCAGAAGCGGGTCGTTTTTGGAGGGAGACTGCGTAATCGCCGCAAGCGAAGCGCACTCGGCAAGGTTTAAGTCCTGCACGTTTTTGCCGAAATAGGTCTCCGCCGCCGTCTGCACGCCGTAACAGCCGTGGCTCATATAGACCGTATTCATGTAAGCCTCCAGCACCGTTTCCTTGGAGACGTTCTTTTCGAGGTTGAGCGCCATCAGAATCTCATAAAACTTCCGGTTGAGCGTGCGCTTGTTTTCGCCGGTCAGGTTCTTGATGAGCTGCTGGGTAATGGTCGAGCCGCCCGTCGAGCCGCGGTCCTTAATCACGGCGGAAAGCGTGCGGAACCAGTCGACGCCGTGGTGGCTGTAAAAGCGCTTGTCCTCAAGCGCGATATAGGCGTTCGCCAGGTTCTGCGGGATGGTGCTCTCCTCCGGATTTTCCCTGTAGGTGACCCAAACACGGTTCTGCTCGCCGTGCAGCCGCGCCAGCTGCACCGTTTCGCCGTTTTCGTCATAGGCGTAGATAAAGGTCGTCTGGTCCTGGTTCTGCTTGTACTCCTCCAGGTTGACCTTCGCGTCGCCGTGCACATAGGACACGGCAAAGCCCAGCACATAGATGCCGACGATAAGCACCGTCAAAAGCGCGGTCAGCGCGCACGCAAGCAGCACCGTCACGGCGGTGCGGTGCTTCAGCAGCGCATCCAAACGGTTTTGACGCTTTTGCCGGTGCGCCGGGTCGGTTTTACGGGTTCGTTTAGCCATACGCGTTTCGCAGTGCGCGCCAATCCGAACGACGGGCGCGCAGCTCCTTTCCGTGGTCTGTCTGCATAGAACAACGCATTTTACTCGGATACAACCTGTATTGTATCATATTTTGCGCGTCATTTCATTAGATTTTTCCAATTTTAACAAATATTTATAAAAAAGTCTTGCAGGGACAAGCTAAATGAGAAAGCGACTTCCCACACAAGCTGAAGAACGAGGTGATTGTATGCAGAAAATCTTAAAACGCGCCATTTTCGCCGTCGTGTGCGCCATCGCGTTCACCGTTTTGTTTGCGGCGTTCGCACTGCGCGCCGGCGACGGCGCGGCAGAGCCCCTTGCCACGCAGGTGCAAAAGGCGGCGGCGCCGAAATACGTCTTTTCGCAGTTCCAGGGACGGCTCGCGCTTTACGAGCGCGGCGGCGCGATGCCGGTCGAAATATACGACGTATACCTTAGCTCCCTGCCGCCCGAGGAGCAGGAACGCGTCACGGCTGGCATTCCGGCACAGACGGACGAAGAAATCCTGAAAATCATCGAAGATTACACAAGCTGAACGCAGACGTCGTTTTCACCGGGGGCAAGCGTCAATTCCAGCACGCCGGGCATACGCACATGCGCAGTTGTCGGGGCGCCGTTGCAAAAGGCGCGGTACGTCCCCGCTTCGTCCATGCACAAAAGCAGCGTGCCGGGACGGTCGGCGTAGTTGCAAAACGTTCCGGAAAACGCGCGGAAATCTGCATCGAAATCCGCGTGCAGACAGTAGGTGTCAAAGCCGGTCTGGTGCGAACCGGGCTTGAAATAGGCGTTCGCCCACAGGCAGACCGGCGACGACAGGCCGCCGAAGTTGTGGAACCAGCCGCCGCGGCCGGTCTCGATGCTGAACATTTCAAAGGTGTAGTAGGAATACTCCACCTCGCGCTTCCAGGCTTTCAGGGCGGTTTCGGCAATGCGCCAGGCAAAGTCCGTCTCCCCCAGGTCCAGCATGGTTTTCCAGACGAACCACTGGTGCGCCAGCCACACGTTGCCGTTCCAGTACCCGTTTGTGATATAGTACCCGGCGGTGCGGTCGACCGCGCTGATGCCGACCGGCGTGAACATCTCCCGGTCGTCCTGCAAATGCCTAAGCAGGCGCTGTTCCTGCACTTTTGTGACCGCGCCGGCAAGCAACGGATAAACGCCGTCAAGCGTTTTATTGAGGTTTTCGCCGGATTCGGCGCGCAGCTTCTCTATCGGTCTGCCCGTTTCGCCGTCGTGCACGACGTAGGAAAAATAGCCGCAGTCCTCGTCCCAGGCATAGGTTTGTAAGGCCTCCGTCAGGCGTTCAATGTCGCGGTCGTACTGCGCGACGTCCGCCTCCTTTTGCAGCTGCAGCGCCACGATGCGCAAAAGCTTCGCGGTGCGGATAACCTGCGACGCGGAAATGGCGGGTGCGCAGACACGCTGCAGACCGCGGCGGTACATTTCCTTTTGCGGCGGCAGGTCGTCCATGCCCGCACAGTTGTAAAAGTAGTCGAAGGTCGTCGTAAGGCCGCTTTGGAAGCGTGCGGTTGTTGAGCCGTGCGTGCGGCCGGCCAAAAATTCATAAAAGCGTTTGGCGCGGTCGTAGTAGCCGTACAAATGCGCTTTGTCCTTTGCGGCGTTGAGCATTTCCAGATACTGGTACAGGTGCACCGGCACAGGCGAGCCGTGCAGCAAAAACGCATAGTCAGGGTTGTCCAGCTCTGCGAAATACAAATCCAGCGTCGCGTCGGCAATTTCGGGCGCGAACTGCGCCATGGCAAGGCCTATAAAGCCGGAATCCCAGGTGTAAAAGGAGTCCCAGCGCTTGCCCGGCGTCTGGTGCGGGACGTATTCGCCGTGGCAGTAAAGCGGATAGACGACGTTTTGAAACAGCGCCGCGCGCAGAAGCCCGCAGGAAAAGGCGTACGGCTCGCCGGCTGCCGTAAAACCGTCCGGCTCCACCGCCTCCGCGGCCGCCCTTGCAGCCGCCGCATACGCGTCTTTATCGCGGTAATCGGTCTCGCCGTAGGAAATGACCGCATACTGCTTTTGCACGGAGTGGGGCTTTGCATAGATGGTATGGACCACGACGTTGTGGTAAAAGCCCGGGTCGCTGTGCTTTTCGGAAAAGGAACCGGAAAACTGCTCGAGCATATCGCCGAAGCTCTCGTCCGGCTGGGTGATGCGGGAGGTCGGGCTGTCCTCGAGCGCGCCGGTCGGGAAGTCGCGAAAGCGCGTCTGCCGGTCAAAGGTGCGCAGCACAAAGGGCTTTTTTACCCCCGTATAGCGGTATTCCGCTTTTGCGCCGTCCGGGAGAAGCGTGGTGGAAATTTCCGGCATATATGGGTTCTCTGTTACTTCAACCGTGATTTTTTCCGCGTCCTCGCGCTGTGTGACGGCCAAAAAATCCAGCTCCAACGCGCCCGTGCCCGCCGACACAAAGGAAAGCTCCATCCGCGTTTCCGACAGCGCCGGCGACTGTAAGCGCACAAGCCCCATCTCGCCGTTTGTCGCCGGAAAAACAACCGGCTCGCCGTTGAGCGTGAAGGCGCAGTCGCGCGCGTCCACAGTTCGGTAGCGAATTGTGAGAACCGGCTCTGAAAACGGATGGTCGGTCTCAAGCGTATAGGTAACCGAGTCCCCCGCCTCTTCGCCGAAGCGCGGGAATTTTTGCAAAATATAGCGGTTGTCATCCCGGTCGCCAAGGCCATTGCGCTCCGTGAACCGGTCGTCCAAAAATTCGCCTTTTTTCATGGCGTCCATGCATTGCGCATCCCACGGGCGCGGCGTGTGGTAGGCGAAAGCAGCATAATCCGTCGCTTTTTTCCAGACGCAGCGCGCGGGAAGCGACAGCTTCGCCGTTTTTCTTCCGGGAAATTCCAGCGCGGAAAAATAATTGACCAGAAAGTTCTGCGTCATCTCCGAATTGTTGACCAGCGTCGTACACACCAGCACGCTTTCGTCGGTAAGGCGCGTAAAGGCGACGTCAGCATAAATAACGTCCTTCCATTCCAAATCACAGCGGTACGCGTAATGGCTGTAATCCGCGCGCGACGTCCATGGGTGAACGCCGACGGGAATGGTCACGTTGGGCGGGCAGGTGTTCGTATTGGCAAGCGCCGGGCTTACCACAAGGTCGAACCGCACGCCCTGCTGCTCCTCGTGGTCCGTAATGCGGGAAACCCCGCTGTATTTTTTGGAGTACGGCCCCCATTTCGGGAGAACGGAAGAAATCTTTTTCATTGCTTCGCCCCTCTTTTACCAGTTCAGAATAACCGCAAATATACTGACGTATTATAGCAAACGACGCAAAAAAAAGCAATCCTAAGCTGCCGAAAGCCAAACCTACAAAAACGGGCGCGCTTAAAAAGCGCGCCCGTCTTATCTGTGTCCGATTTACCAGTTTTCAAAATAGCGGTCAAGCGCGTTTTCAATGCCGCACGCGACGCTGTTCGGGTCGTCCATCGTCTTGTCGCAGCCCGTGCGGAAGACCATCACGCCGCCCGCGCCGGAAAGGATGGCCAGGGCCGTTTTATCGCCCGCAAGCGCCGGCGAGCAGAACGTGCCCTCATAAATCTGTCCGGCGTCCGCGACGTTGTAGTACTTGCTGTCCCAGTAATTCGCCTCGTCTAAATCGCGCCAGGTCGCCCAGTACGGCGAACCGTTGACCGGCCGGCCGTAGGCGGCGATGCCGATGTTAATCTGCGACAGGTCCGCGCCGCTTTCCTGGAACGCTTTAAGCCCCTCCTGCGCCTGCTGCAGCGAGCTTTGGTAGCCATCCATGTCGCTGCCGTCATACGCCATGAACTGAATCTGCTCGAAGCGCGCAAGCGTTTCGGGCGCCATGCCGAGGCTGCCGGCAGACAGCGCCGCGGAAAGAATCCGCTCGCGGCCGCCGGCGTTCATACCGTCGTCGAGCCTTGCAATAAACTGGTCGTACACCGCCCAGTCCGCTGCGGTCTGCGGATACTCCCAGTCAATATCCACGCCGTCGAAATCATATTTTTCAACGAATGCGACAATCTTGTCCGCGACCGATTCCCAATACTGCGCCATGTAGGTGTTGACGCCGTTGTGCCCGTCGCCCCAGGCGCCGTCCGCAAGGGCCGTCACAATGATTTTAACCTGGTGGTCGGGGTTGGAGCGCATCGAGATAATCTCGCGCAGCGCCGCTATTTCCCGTGCGAAGCCTTCTTCGCCGATATCGCCGAAGTTCATGTTGCCCTGCTCGTCCCAGTGCACTGCCGCAAAGACAAGCACCGTGCTGTAGACGTCGTAGAAGCGGGCGTAATTGCGCGCATACGCTTCACCGCGCGCAAGGATCTCGGTCGGCACGTCGCCGTCAAGGCGCTGGTATGCGGTCACCTCAAAATCCTCGGCGGCGCGCTGCGGCTCATTGTACAGGCGAAGCGCACGGATGCGCACCGGCGTGTCGCTGCTGCGGAATTTGTCCACGGACAGGCGCACCCGGTCGGTCGTGACCGCGTCGAAGCTGCAAAGGCGCATCGCCTGAATCTTTTCACTTTGATAGACCGTGACCCACTCGTCGTCCACAAAGGCCTGCAGGCGGAAATACTGCGCCTCGTTGCCCTCCTCTTCGATAATGGCGGTGTTAAACGTCACCGCACGCGAAAGCTGGAATTCAACAAAGCTGTTGTTGCCGTCCTCCTGTCCTTCTGCCGGGTCGCGCGCCGGGTCCTGCGGGGTCCAATAGTTTTCGTCGTCGCCGTCGAGCAGGTTCGCGGCGTCCGCTTCTTCCCCGGACTTAAGGCTTTCAAACGAGACGGTTGCACCGGCCAGCAGGTCCTCAGAGCGCATCGTCAGCGCGGGAAGCTCTTCGGCGGTCAGCTCGCCGGAGCCGAAATCGATTTGCAGGGGCAGGACGATAAGCACCGCGACAAGCGCCGAAGCGACCGCGGCCTTGGCCGTTTTCAGAGGGGTCGTCGAGAAAAGCAGCGGCAGCGGCAGCAGGCAGACAAAGCCCAGCGGGATAAGGTACTGCGTAATCGCCTGCAGGCCGCGCGCAAACAGCGTCGCCTGTACGCCGTTGTCGAGGCCAAACACCAACACGAACGTGTAGATGAACGCGACAAGGCTTACGACTGCCGAAAGGACAAAGACAGCGCGGAACACCTTGAGCGGTTTGTTGAGCTCCTCCGTTTTGGAAAAGGCGCGCGCAAGCAGGTACAGCACGTCAAGCCCTGCAAACACAAGGATGACAATGCGCAGCGTCGGGACAAACTGGTTACCGAGCGGGTACAGTTCGGCAATCCAGGTATACGCCCACGTTGCGCTCTCTAAAAAGACGACCGCGAGCATGGCGAGCACATAAAAAATGTATGCGCCCGCGCGCGAGGTCAGCGCGTTTCCAAAGCGTTTCAAGGCTTTCATTTCAATTTCTCTCCTTTATATAGCTGCGCGCGGCAACCGCGGCGCAAGGGTACGATGGGAAGAATTTTATAAAACGGGCAGCTCTAAAAGCCGGCTTTGCTCGGAAAAGCCCTGCTTCGTGTAAAAAGCGCGCGCGTCTTCGTTAAACGCCCACACATCCAGCTCTATACTGTTGCAGCCGAGCTGTACCGCCGTCTTGCGAATATACTGCGTCAGCGCCGTGCCGACGCCCTTGCTCCGAAAAGCGGAATCGACGAAAAATTGATCAATCCACAAAATTCTTCGCGGACAAGCCACTTTGTTTTTTTGACCCCACGCTTTCACGCGGCAAAAGCAGTACGCGGCTACAGACGCCCCGTCTGCGGCGACGAAACCGAACGCTTCTTTTCCAACGGCACGTTTTTTGAATTCCTTTTTTGTCATCGCTTCGGGTGGGAGAAAGACGTCCGGCCGCTGCTGCGCGTGCATTTGCGCCAAATTTTGCGACAAAAGCCGAACCTGCTCAAAGTCGCGCATTTCCATACGGCGAAAGTCCATTTTGTCTCCCCCTATGCCGTGAAAAATCACATTTTCCTTATTCTAACGAATATTTCACGGTGTGTCAATCCAAACGCGGCCCGGCCAAGCATTTTGTGAAATATACTAAAACACGGTTCAGAAACAGACCGTTTCCGAACCGTGCTTCGTGCATATATTGGATAAATTGCCTGCTTATCCTGCATTTTTGACAAGACCGGACAAGACCACAAACGGGAGCAGCACGAGGAAAAGCAGCAGGTACACCATATTTACCATCCTTTCAATTTGTCTGTGCGCCTTTATCTTGCTTTCAGTATAGCATGCCAAATGTCCAAAAAAGCGTACTTATGACAACACGGCCCGGAAATTTCCGGGCCGTGCGGTATTTTGCGGAGGGTTATCATTTACAGGCGCGCGGTTTTTTCAGGCACTGCTTGTCGAACGAAGGGTTGAACGCATAGAAATTCTTTTCATTCAGCCGGTCGGTCGCAAGGCGCAGGCCCTCGCCGAAGCGCTGGTAATGGACAATTTCGCGTTCCCGCAGGAATTTGATGGGGTCGCGCACGTCCGGGTCGTCTACCAGGCGCAGGATATTGTCGTAGGTCGTCCGCGCCTTCTGCTCGGCGGCCAGGTCCTCGTGCAGGTCGGTAATCAGGTCGCCCTTGCTTTGCAGATACGCCGCGGTAAACGGCGCGCCGCCTCGGGCGTCAGGTTGCGCGTCAGCTGATAGACGATGGTGCCAATCATTTCGAGGTGCCCGAGTTCTTCCGTGCCGATGTCCGTCAGCAGGCCCTTAAGCTCCGCGAACGGCATGGAGAAGCGCTGGGAAAGGTAGCGCAGCGACGCGCCCAGTTCTCCGTCCGGCCCGCCGTACTGGCTGATGATTATCTGCGCATACTTCGGATTCGGATTTTTGATGCGCACCGGGTACTGCAATTTTTTCTCATATTGAAACATAGCTCAGCACATGCCCTCCTCAAGGTCCCACGGCCAGGGGTCGCGCAGCCAGTCGCTGCCGCAGCCGCCGTTTGCGTCCAACGGACCGTATTTTTCTTCATAGGCCGCTTTTTTCGCCGCAGCGGCGTCGCGGTATTTTGCAAGCCGCGCTTTGGCGGACGCATCGTGCGGGTGGGTGTCCAGATACAGGTGCAGCTCCCACATCATGAATTGCAGCGCGGAAAGCTCGTTTTGCAGTTTGTTCTTTTCCGTCAACATCCGCACTTCCCTCCGTAAAACGGTTTGTCAATCACCGGGAAAGCCGTGCCGCGGCGCAGGGCTTTTTCCGGCTCGTAGGCGGTCGCGTCCGTCTGGAACGGCACATATGCCATGGTGACGACGGGCTCAGCCGGCAACGGCGGGATTGCCGCGAGTGTTACCGGGCAGACGTCCGCCGTCGCCTCTTTGAGCGCGGCCTCGCAATAGTCTAAATAAGATTTCAAGTTCGTACTCCTTTCTGTTCGGAACAGTCCTTCGCTGTATCCTATTCCGCGCGGACACGTTTGGTTCCGCGAAAGAAAAAGCCAAAATTTTGGATTCCGGCAAAAAAGAACTTGATTTTTCTTTGGGGATTCGCTATAATAGCAAGGCGACACGGAGAGTTGTCCGAGCTGGTCGAAGGAGCACGACTGGAAATCGTGTAAGCCGTCAACGCGGCTTCGAGGGTTCGAATCCCTTGCTCTCCGCCATAAAATAACACCCGTCCTTATGAAGGGCGGGTGTTGTTTTTTATAAAATCTGGCAAGGGGCATTTCGGCTCGTCTGCTGGTTATATGGCGCCGCGCAGCATGAGCGCCGCCACCAAAGCCATCACAAGCGAGATAAACAGCATAAATCCGTTGGACAGGTAGGCCAACCAATTCGTTTTCCTACGAATCAGCAGCGCGGACACAATTGTGTTGAGTACGACCAGCACGCCCGGAAATATACCCAGAAAGCGGAGCTCTGATTTGTCGCCCCAGCGGTCGAAGCCGACGCCGTTCGTATAGTGCAGCGGGACGGTATCGGGCAGGCCGTCAAGCGTTACAAAAAACACAATGCAATACACGGCGGCTAACATGAGATTTACCGCCGTAAACAGCGACGGGAGAAACTGCGGGGAAACGACGACTGTCGGCAGATGTTTGCGCATGGGAATCTCCTTTCCGCATAAAACAATCTCTGAAAGCGGCTATCTTGTATTAGTAATTATAATACAAAAGCCGCACGCTGTCAAGCAGCGCACGGCTGTATGCATATGGTCAATCATCCTCCCGCAGCTCGTCCTTTTGGACCTCCTCCTCGAGCTGCTCGGCGCGCTCCTCAACGCTGCGTTCAAAGTCAATCAGGCGGTGGCGGTACTCGGAATTCATGAATTTTGAGGTGATGATAAAATCCGCCGTCGCCTTGTTGTTGGCAATGGGAATGTCGAACACCTGCGCGATGCGCAGAAGCGCCTTGACGTCCGGGTCGTGCGGCTGCGCGGTCAGGGGGTCGGAAAAGAAAATGACGATATCAATCTTGCCGTCCACAATGCGCGCGCCAATCTGCTGGTCGCCGCCCAGGGGGCCGCTGTTGAAGCCGCGAATCGGTAGCTGCGTGCGTTCGGCAATCATCCGGGCGGTCGTCCCCGTCCCGAACAGGAAATGGTGCTTTAAGATTTCCGCATTTTTCAGGCACCATTCAATAATCTCTTCTTTTTTGTTGTCGTGCGCGATAAGCGCAATATTTTTCTGCTTGGCAATCACAGATTCCTGGTATGCGTATGAAAATTCCATAGTTCTCCTTTTTAGCAATCCGCACGGCTGTTTATGTGTAAATTAAGCGTACCACAAGGAAAACCAAAATGCAATCGGTTTTACCGAAATTTTACAGAAAGGCGAAATTCGCCGTTTTCGGCGTTGACATCGCGTACAAACTATGCTATGATAAATGCCGTCCCCGACACGGAGAGATACCGAAGCGGTCATAACGGAACGGTCTTGAAAACCGTCGTACGGCAACGTACCGTGGGTTCGAATCCCACTCTCTCCGCCAATGACTGTTTGATAGGAACGCTATCTTTCCCATATATCAAAGTCCCTTAGAAGCGGATTCGAACCCGCGAGGGTTCCGGCGTTTAAAAAACGATACAACTGCATAGTCTATACGACGTTACAACACGGAGATGTACTCAAGTTGGTGACGAGGCGCCCCTGCTAAGGGCGTAGGTCGGGCAACCGGCGCGAGAGTTCGAGTCTCTCCATCTCCGCCAATACTGACCGGCTGCTTTGTGGCAGCCGGTCAGTATTTATTGTGCATCGTACGCGAGAGACTCGAACGATTCGTCCATGTGCGCCGCAGGCACAGCCGAGGCGCACGGACATACAATCGGTTGTTTGCGAAGCAAACGAAAAGGCGCAGCCTTTTCGAGTCTCTCCATCTCCGCCAATACTGACCGGCTGCCTTTTGGTGACCGGTCAGTATTTATTGTGCATAGTTCGTGAGAGACTCGAACGATTCGTCCATGTGCGCCGCAGGCACAGCCGAGGCGCACGGACAGGCTGACATTCTGCCGCCCGACCGGGGGTATATTTTTGCACGCCCTGTTTTTACGCCAGCTTGCAAATCACGACGTTTGCAGCGCCGGAGCGGTCGGTCGTATTGCTGTTATAAGACAACGTGAAGTTTGTCTGCTGCGGCGCGTCAATCAGCAGCGCCGCTGCGCCGCTCGCGCTTGAAAGCGCTGCCGCCGTGCGGAAATACACGCCGTATTCAATATGCGACTGCCCGTTGTATGACGGCGTTACCTGCATATACCCGGCGTTGTCGAGCACGGCCGAAACGCTGTACCAGACGGCATATTTGCCGGGCTGCAGCACAATATTCGTTCCGCCGGAAAGCGCTATATTCCCGCTGGTGTCCGGCACACCCGCCGCAAACGCAACAGGCTGTCCGGTTTGGAACACCACCTCATACGTCACAAACGATGCGCTCGCCAGTACACCGGGTTCGCCCTGTGGGCCTTGCGGACCGGGTTC
>CASGAS010000009.1 GCA_949299505.1 uncultured Eubacteriales bacterium | reverse complement strand
ACGGCAAAGTCCGGCGTGCCCATAAAAACAACGCGCATGTTTATCTCTCCATTTCCGGATGTTCTTTTTGAAAGCGTTCCAACGCTTCCTTCGGCGCCAGCCGCTGCGTATACAGAATTCCGTCCAGATGGTCGATTTCATGGCACATGGCGCGCGCCAGCAAATTTTCGCCCTCCCATTCGCGAACGGTCCCGGTCCGGTCCTGGGCGCGGACTTTTACATACTGCGGACGAAGCGTTATGCCCTGCTCGCCGGGCAGCGACAGGCAGCCCTCCGCCTCGAGCTGCTCGCCGCGTTTTTCGACGATTTCCGGGTTGATCAATTCAATCAGCCCGTCGCCGACGTCTATGACGACCGCGCGTTTGAGCACCCCGACCTGTACCGCCGCAAGGCCGCAGCCGTCTGCGTGGTACATGGTCTCCCGCATATCGTCCAAAAGCGTCAAAAACCGCTCGTCAAACCGTTCGACCGGGCGGCTTTTCAGCTTCAAAATCGGGTCGCCTTTTTTGCGAATATTACGAATCGCCATTGTTCTCACCTCAATAGATACTTTCCGGGTTCAGATCCGCCGTAACCGTGACAGAGCGGGAGAACGCCGTTTGCTTGGCAAAATCTTTCAAAAGCGTGCTGACAAACGCACGAAAACGCCGGCCGTTTCGGCCTTTGAGCAATACGCGGAACCGATACTTCCCCGCGACGCGCGCAAGTCTGGGGGCAATGGGTCCGAGCACGATAATCTGCAAATCGGAAAACTGTTCGCCGTGCAGCGTCTTTAGCCGCTCCAAAAACGCCTGGGCGCCGGCACGCGTGCGCATTTCGTCGCTCCCGGTAAAGCCGAAGACGCAAATATCGCAGTACGGCGGATAGACCATGGTCTGCCGAATCCGAATTTCCAGTTCGTAGAACGCCGGAAAATCCTGCCGGCTTGCAAGACGGATAATCTCATTGTCCGGAAAAGCTGTCTGAATCAGCGCGCGGCCGGGCTTTTCCCCGCGTCCGGCGCGGCCGACGACCTGCGTCAGCAAGTCAAACGTCCGCTCGGCGCTTTTATAGTCGTCGTTATACAGCATCTGATCAATCGAAACAACGCCGACAAGCGTCACATTCGGGAAATCCAGCCCTTTTGCGACCATTTGCGTACCGACCATAATATCATACTCGAAATTTGTGAATTTTTTTAGTGCGTTTTCAAAAGAAACTCTGGAAGCCGCCGCATCGGTGTCCAGCCGCAAAAGCCGCGCCTGCGGAAAGGCGGCGGAGAGCGCGTCCTCGAGCCGCTGCGTGCCGCTTCCGGAAAAGCGGACCTGTTTTTCGCCGCAGTGGCGGCAAAGGTCGGTAAACGGCTCAGAGTACCCGCAATAATGGCACATCAGCCTATGATTGCGCGCATGGTACGTCAGGGAAATGCTGCAATGCGGGCAGGTCATGACCTTGCCGCAGGCGGAGCACGCCGCAAACGTATTGTAGCCGCGTCGATTGAGCAAAAGAATCGCCTGTTCCCCTGCATCCAATGTCGCCTGAATTTCCCCGCGCAGCGCCTCGCTGAGCAAATCGTCGTTCCCAAGGGACATGGGAATCGTTTCCACCTTGGGCAAAACAGCCTTTCCGAAACGATTGTCCAGCGTGTACAACGCGTAACGCCCGCTTTTGGCGCGCGAATAGCTTTCCAAAGACGGCGTAGCCGAAGCGAGCAAGACAAGCGCGCGGTGCTCCGCCGCACGGAACTGCGCAACGTCACGCGCGTGATACCGGGGCGTCATTTCCGATTTGTAGGTATGCTCCTGTTCTTCGTCGAGCACAACGAGCCCGATGTTTTCCAAAGGCGCAAAGACGGCGGAACGCGTGCCCAGGGCTATTTTGGCTTCGCCGCGCTTTACCCGCTTCCACTCGTCCAGGCGCTCGCCCATGGAGAGCGCGCTGTGAAACACGGCGACCGTCTCTCCGTATCGGGCGTAAAACAGCGAGAGCATCTGCGGCGTCAGGGAAATCTCCGGAACCATGATAATCGCGGTCCTGCCCGCTTCAAGGCATGCGTCCAGCAGCCGCATGTAAATCTGCGTTTTTCCGGACCCGGTGACCCCGTACAAAAGCGCCGTGCCGGGGTTCTCCTGCCGCATTTGCGAAAGCAGGCCGTCATAGGCGCGGCGCTGCTCGTCCGTTAAACGGATTTGCGCGCGCGCAAGGTCCTGCTGCGCAGACGCGGTCTGCGGTCTGCGAAACGTCTCGGTTTGGTATTGCAGCACGACCCCTTTCGCCGTCAGAGAAGTGATGACCGCCGCTGTAACGCCGGAAAAATAGCAGATTTCCTTAACGGATGCGCTCCCGGCCGTTTCCAAAAGGGAAACGACCTCTTTCTGCTTTTTGGTCAGCTTGCACGCAAGCTCCCCGTTGCAGTACGCCTCCGACAAACATGCCATTTTTACGGTTGCGTCGCCGACGCGGCGCTGCAAATCCGTGTTGCAAAGCAGCCAGCCTTTTTTTGTCATCTGCTCCAGAACATCGTCGTCCGTGCGCAGGCCCAACGCCTGCAAAACGCGGTCGCGCCGCACATAGACGCCCTGCTCTTTCAAATGGCGGTAAACCTGCCGCTGCTTATCCGTCATATCCGGCTCCGCCGCCTCTGCAATAAGCTCCGGGTTGGCAAGATACGATAAAACAAAATGAAGCCCTATTCCCGAAGGCAGCATCGCCTTTGCAGCTTCAAACAGCGTGCAAAAGGTGTGTGTCTTCAGAAATACGGCTAAACGTAAAAGCTCTGCATTCAGCAGCGGGGCTTCGTCGAGCACTTCCGAAATCGACTTAAGCGGTTTGGAAGCCTCTTTCTTGTCCCGCAGCGCGAAAACAAGGCCCTGCCTGCGGCGGCTGCCCTTTCCGAACGGGACAAGCACGCGGACGCCCGGCCGAACCCGGTTCATCAGCGGCGCCGGGATAGCGTAATCGAACGCGTCGTCAAAGCTGAAAGCAGCGTTTTCAACAGCCACTTTCGCAATTTGCTCCGGCATTCGATCACCCCGTCCGTCAATCTTCGTCGTCTTTCGCCTCTTCTGTGGGCTCCACGATTCTATACTTGCCTTCAATCAGCTCATCCAGCGCGACGCTGACGGGTTTTTCCGTCATAATCTCGCCGTCCTCCAGCGCCTGGTCCGAAATCTCCCGCGCCAGCTTGGCCGTCGCCGTAACAAGAGAATACCGGCTCACATTTCCTTTGAGTACGTTTTTCAAATCCGGATTGAACATAATCATTCCCTCACTTCTGCATGATCAGCTGAATCTAATATGGATAAAAATTCCTGAGCGGCGCGCTCAAGATCATCGTTTACAATGCGATAATCATACGACGCGCTTTTGCGCAGCTCCTCTTTCGCAATCGCAAGACGCTTTGCAAGCTCCTGCTCGTTTTCCGTGCCGCGGTCGCGCAGCCGTTTTTCAAGCACCTGCTGCGAGGGCGGAAGAATAAAAACGGAAAGCGCCTGCGGATACAGACGTTTGATTTTTTCCGCGCCCTGGACTTCGATTTTCAAAATCACCGTTTTGCCAGCGGCAAGCCAGGCGTCCACCGGCGGCTTGGGCGTGCCGTACAGGTTGTCGCCGTACTGCGCAAACTCCAGAACATCTCCGTCCGCCTGCATTTTTGCAAACTGCTGCGGCGTTACAAAAAAGTAATCCACGCCGTCCACTTCGCCGGCGCGCGGCGCGCGGGTCGTCAAAGATACGGAGCGCTGCAGCTGCGGCCGCAGGCGCACAAGCAAATCCAATAACGTATCCTTCCCGACGCCGGAGGGCCCGGAAAATAAAACAAGCTTTCCGCTGCTCATTCGCCGCCTCCCGTCTCTGCGCCGTCCGAATTGAAGCGCGCCAAAATCGTCTCTGTCTGCAAGTAGGTCAGGACCACATGATCGCTGTCCAAAACCAGCACGGCGCGCGTCCGGCGGCCCTGGGTCGCATCAATCAGCAGCTTCCTTTCCCGCGCCTCCTGGACCATGCGCTTAACCGGCGCGGAGTCCGGTGAAACAACCGCCAGCACGCGGTCGGCGTTCACGGCGTTGCCAAAACCGATGTTTATCAATTTCATGTGAAGAACTCCTCCGCCGTGTTATTCGATGTTCTGCACCTGTTCGCGAATCTTTTCCACTTCCGCCTTGATTTCAATCACGGTCTTCGCGATTTCCACGTCCTGCGCTTTCGAGCCGATGGTGTTCGCCTCGCGGTTGATTTCCTGCACCAGAAAATCCATTTTTCGGCCGATGGGTTCGTCGGCGTCCAAAAACTGACGAAGCTGGGAAAGGTGGCTGCGCAGCCGGACCGTTTCCTCGTCAACCGCAACCTTATCCGCAAATATAGCGGCTTCCGTCAAAAGGCGCTGCTCGTCCACATTGGCGTCGTGCAGCAGTTCTTCCATACGGCGGCGCAATTTTTCGTTATATTCACGCACCGTTTGCGGCGAGCGGGATTCCACAAAGCCGACCAGCGTTTCAATGCGCTCGGCGCGGGACAGAATATCCGCCCGCAGCTTTTCGCCCTCGGTTTTGCGCATGGAAAGGAACTGCTCGAGCGCAAGCGCGGCGGTCTGCCGGACCGCCTCCCACACGCGCGCCTCGTCCGGCTGCGCCTTATGTACGGACAGCACGTCCGGAAAGCGCGACAGCGTGGAGGCGGACGCCTGCTCGTTCGTCCCGGCAAGCTCGGAAAGCGTCTGGAACGCCTCCATATAGCCGCGCGCCAGCGCCGTATTGACCGTAACCTCGACCGCGTCGCTTTCCGGGTCCTCAATCCCGACAAAGCATTCCGCCTTGCCGCGGGCAACCGCGGAAGCAAAAAAGCTTTTCAGCTTTTCCTCTAAAAAGGCATAATTGCGCGGCACGCGAGCCGCAAACTCAAAATAGCGATGATTGACGCTTTTGAGCTCGACGGTAACCGTCATGCCCGAAACCGTCTGCTGCGACCGGCCAAAACCGGTCATGCTGTTGATCATAGCAAAAATCCCCTAAAAAGCATATCGGCTTATTGTACAACGCTTTTCCCCGGCTGTCAACCGTTTGGCGCGCCGCACTGCCCGCAGCTTCCCTGCAAAAGCGTCGGTATATCGCCGGAAAATACGCCGTCCGTTTCGCGAAATCCGAGCGAAAGAAGCGTCTTTCTAAATTCCGGCAAAGCGCAGCACGCCGTATATGCGCCGCGGTTCGCCGCAAAATGCAGGCAGGCGCGCACCAAAAGCTCGAGTCCCTGTAAATCGCCGCCCGAAAAGGACAGCCGCGCAATCGCGCACCGCGTGCCGCAGACTAAGACAAGCGCTTTTCCGGCCGGCTTTTCCCGGTCAAAAAGCTCGTAGGCGCCGTAGACGTTTTGGGAATCCAACGGCTCGTCCGGGAACAGCTCGGAAATGGCTTCGTTGTTGCCAAACGGCTTACAAAACAGCATGGCGGCGCCCCCCTTTCTCGGCAGAAGTCCGCAGCGCGTGTACCTCCGCCTGCGTTAAAGGCCGCCAGGCGCCGGCTTTGAGCATGCCCAGCTTAACCGCGCCGATTTTGGTGCGCTTAAGGCGCGCCACGTCAAGCCCGACCGCCTCGCACATTTTCCGGATTTGCCGGTTGCGTCCCTCGCGCAGGACAATTTCCAAAACCGTTCTTGTCGTGTCTGCAGTCAGGACCCGAACCTCCGCGGGCAAGGTCGCGCGGCCGTCGATGACAACGCCGTCCGACAGCGCCGCTGCCTGCGCCTGCGTTACGCCGCCGCGCACCGTAACACGGTAGGTTTTTGAAACGTGCGACGACGGATGCGCCAAAAGGTTGGCGAACGCGCCGTCATTCGTCAAAAGCAAAAGCCCCTCGGACTCCCGGTCCAGCCGGCCGATTGGGAAAACGCGCTGCGGGATGCCCGCAATCAGCTCCGCTACGCATTTTCGCCCTTTTTCGTCCTGCATCGTCGTGATGTAGCCGCGCGGCTTATGCAGCATGTAATAGACCGGCGGTTCCTGCGCCGCCACCGGACGGCCGCGCACCGTGACCCGGTCCGCGCCGGGCGCAACGCGGTCGCCAACCTTTGCCGTGCGCCCATTGATGCGCACCGCGCCCGCGGCAATCAAATCCTCGCACTTGCGCCGCGAAGCGATGCCGTGATCCGCTAAATATTTCTGCAATTTGATGGTTTCGCCCGCCATATTACTCCCGTCCAAAGAATTGCCGGACCCGCGTCCAAAACGATGGACTTTCCGGTTCTTTTTCCTGTTTCGGTTTTGCCGCCGCATCCTGGGAAGCGACAAGCGCCGCCTCCAGCAGCAGCTTCCCGTCCGCATAAAACCGCGCCGTTCCGACGCAGTCGCCGCGCTTTACGGGCGCATAGAGAAACGGCTGCGCAAAAAGCTCCACCGTAATTTCCGGAGAAGCCTGCGTCACATTCAAGACGGCCGGATTTGCAAACGCCGCCGCGACATGCGGCTGCTCACCGCCAACGACCGGAATGGTCGGCAGCGTACAAAGCGACGCGCCGTCAAGCGCGCGTACAAGAGAGAAGCCGTAATCCAGCAGCTTTTCGTGGTCCTGCCAGTCGTCCGGCGCGTGCAGCGTTACGGCAATCAGCGTTACGCCGTCGCGCTCGGCCGCAGAAACCAGGCAGCGGCCGCTTTTTTTCGTATAGCCGGTTTTGACGCCGAACGCCCCCGAATAGCTTTCCAGCAATCGGTTATGGTTGCGCAGTGTACGCGCATACGGCGGATTTCCGTATTCGACGCGCGCGCTTGTCTGAGAACAAATGGCGCGAAATGCCGGGTTCTCCAGCGCATACGCCGTAAGCAGCGCCATATCGTAGGCTGTCGAATAGTGATCGTCCGCGTCAAGCCCAGATACCGTTGCAAAATGCGTGTCCTGCAGCCCCAACGCCTGCGCCTTTTCGTTCATGCGCTCTACAAAAGGCGCAATCCCGCCGCAAACCGCATAGGCGGTCACGTTGGCGGCATCGTTTCCGGAAGCCAGCAGCATACCGTAAACCAGCGTACGCAGCGTAATGGTGTCTCCCGGCAGCAGGCCGATGGAGGTGCCCTCTACGCGGACCATTTCCTCGGTTACCGTGATTTCGCGCCCCAAATCGCCCGCCTCCAGAGCCAGCAAAGCCGTCATAATCTTGGTTGTGCTTGCCATGGAAAGGCGCGTATGTTCTTCTTCTGCATACAGCACTTCCCGCGTACCGGCAACCATCAGGATGCTGGCTTTTGCGGAAAGCGACCCCGGTGAAGCGCCCTGCGCGTGCAGCGAAAAGACAAGCCCCGTCAGCACAAGGGAAAGCAATACGGAAACGCTTTTTTTCAACAAGCCGAACCACCCGCCATAATCCGTTTTCGCCCGGCAAACCAGTTGCCGGGCGGAAACCTGTAGTGTGCGCAGCCGGCCGCAGCCGGACACACACAGTATATGCAGATGGCGTGCAATCTATTTCCGAAACGCTTACGCCTCGGGCTTCGCCAGCTCCTCCATCGTGGCGCTCACAAGCGCGTCGTCCGCCGCGTCCTGCGCCGCCTTTGCCTTTTCTTTCTTGGCCTTGTTGACGACGGAGGTTACCTTATCAAACATTTCCGGCACCAGATTGACGACGCGCTCCGCCGCATTGTCGAACGCCGTAATGTGCTTAATCGTCACTTCGCCGTCCGCAACCACGAGGAAAGCCACGGGCGTGATGGTAACGCCTGCGCCGCCGCCGCCGCCGAAAATTTCCTTGTTGCTTTTCGACGGAAAATCCGAACCGCCGGAAGCAAAGCCGTATGTTACCTTGGAGACCGGGATAATCGTCATCCCGTCAATCTGCATGGGGTCGCCGATAATCGTGCTGACGCTGACCAGGTTTTTGACCTTCTCGATTGTCGTCTCGAGGATCCCTGCTGCTGATTGTTCTTTCATACAGTTGCACCACCTTGAATATTTTTCGTGTTTGTATTTTCCGAAGGCTGCGCGGGTTTTGCGCGCAGCACTTTCAAGACTACCTTAAAGAGCATCCGTATCGCCAGCGCCAAAACGGCCTGAATCAGGAAAAGCGGCCTTATGGACACGGTAAAGGAAAACTCCGCTTGGCTGAAAGCCCCGAGAAAGTCGGGCTCGATTTCCACATCGTATTTGCGCACCTGCAAATTGGAGCAGATGAACCCCATGGCCGGAAAGACCTGGCGGCAGGTTTCGCCGTATTCAATGGCCGTTCGGGCAGCGTCGTGGTTATGGGAGACCGTCAAAAACAGATAAAGCTCATCTAAAATCAGATGCTTTTTCACGCTTTTCATCAACGAACCCAGCGCATCCGCGGAATCCAGCGCCAGCTGTTTTACGCCGTCAAACCCTTGGTTTTCATAAAAGGTTTTCAACGGGTTCGGCTTTTTGGGCTTCGGCGGCTTTTCCTGCGCAGGCTCTTCCTTTTGCGGTTTTTCTTTTTTCGGCTTTTCAGGCTTAGGCTTTGTCGGGTACAAATCAAACGACAGGAAAGCCCAGCGAAGCTTCGCGGTGAACGCGTCAAAATATTCCGCGTGCACACGAACCTTGACGCTCAAAAGCAAAACGAGCAGCAAAACAAGGCCGAGCAGGATATACAAAGCAAGCACACGCTGCACCTCCTTTTGAATCGAATGTTTGTGTGTTAGGCGTTTTCCGGCAAGTCATCGGCTTCGGCCGCTTCGGTTCCCTCCGCGTCCTCCGGCGCCTGCGGGGTCTCCTTTTCCGGGAGACTCGGCAATTCCTCAAGCGAAGAAACCGAAAAGCAGCGCAGAAAGTCCGGTGTGGTGCCGTAAACAAGCGGACGGCCCGGAAGCTCCAGACGCCCCTTTTCTTCAATCAGCTTTTTCTGACACAGCGTCGTGATAACGCCGGAGCAGTCGACGCCGCGGACCTGCTCAACAAAGGCCTTGGTGACGGGCTGGTTATACGCAATCACCGCCAAAACCTCAAACGCGGCCTGCGAAAGCGGCGCGTTGCGGCGCACCTCTAAAATCGTGCGCACCTGCTCGGAAAATTCCGGCCGGGAGGCAAGCTGGTACTGCTTGCCAAGCTGTAAAAGCGATATCCCGCTGCCGCGCTCGTCGAGCTCGGCGGCCAGATTCAAAAGCACCTGCCGCGCCTGCTCCTCGTCAATTTCCAGCGCCTGGGCGATTTTGGAGAGCTCAAGCGGTTCCCCTACGGAAAACAGGATGGCTTCCGCGGCAGCCTGTAATGTTTTTGCACGCGCCAACGGCGTTTACCCCCATTCCTTGGAATCAAAGTCCCCAAAATCATCCGTTAACAGCTCAACATCCGCTGTTTGGCCGTCGCCGTCAATGCGCAGCTTTTTGCTTTTGGCAAGCTCCAAAACCGCAAGAAAGGTCGCCACAAGGTCCGACCGGGACTGCGCGTCGGAAAACAGCTTGTAAAACCGCTGCTTGCGGCCGCCCGAACGCAGGGTCTTGTAAATCGAACGAATCCTGGATTCGACGGAAACGATTTTCGTCGCGACAATGCCGCGGAAAGCCTCCACGGGCGGCGGGAGCTTGCGCAGACGCCGGCCGGCCGCACGCAGATACGCGCGCAAAAGCTCGGAGGGCTCGTGCAGCCGCGTATAGGTCGGGTCCGCCTCCACCTCCGCAGGCATTCGTACAAAACGGTCAAAGCCTTCCGTTTGCTGCGCCAGCTTTTGGGCCATCAGCTTACAGTCGCGATACTCCAGAAGCTCGCCGGTCAATTCCTGTTTAAGCTGCTGCGCCTCTTCGTAAACCGGCAGAAGCGAAACCGTTTTGATGTAGACAAGCCGCGCCGCCATTTCCAGAAAGGCGCTCGCCACATACATATCCTCTTCCTGCATCCACTTGACATAGTCCGTATATTGCTCGACAAGCGTGAGAATCGGGATGTCGTAGATATTCAGCTTGTGCTTGGAAATAAGGTGCAAAAGAAGGTCCATCGGTCCCTCAAACACCTCTAATTTGTAGGAAATCTGTTCCATGTGCAGCCCCTTATCGAAACGGATAGCCGATCAAAAGGTCCATTTTTTCATACAGCCAGACGACTGCCTTGGAAATCGGGCCGCTGAGAACGCCCAGGAAGAGCAGGAAAAACACGACCAGAACAATATACCGCTCGTACCGCATGAATTTATAATAATATTTTGACGGAATCAGCAGCTGCAAAATGCGGGAGCCGTCCAGCGGCGGAATCGGAATCAGATTGAACACGGCAAGCTGCAGGTTGATGACGGCCGCAAACAGGAAAAAGCTAAGCAGCGCGGAAACCAGCACGCTGTAGGTCGGCCAAAGCCCAATCAAATGCTGCAAAAGAATAAACAGCGCCGCCATCAGAAGGTTGGCGACGGGACCGGCAAGCGCCGTAAGGGCCATGCCCGTCTTGGGATTTTTGAAATTGCGCGGATTAACCGGAACCGGCTTTGCATACCCGAAGCCGATCAAGGCAATCATAACCGCGCCTATTGGGTCGATGTGCCGCATCGGATTCAAGGTCAGACGGCCGGACAAACGCGCCGTTGAGTCGCCGAGCCGGTTGGCCACAAACGCGTGTGCGCATTCATGTACCGGCATGGTGCAAAATACGACGAATAAAGAGGCGAACAGCCCCACAATAAGCTGAAGCGGATCGTCCAGACCGTTGCGCAAAATGTTAAAAAGCATAGCTTACTCCAACACAATCTTGAATGTTTATTATACTGTAATTTCTACAAATCTGTCAATACGATTTCCGTCATAAAGCACGCGCGCCCGCGCTTTTGGCGTGCGCAGCAGGTCGGCAACCGTCTCGCCCTGGCCGTCGCCGCATTCCAGCAGCAGCACCCCGCCCCCGCAAAGGCGCGGCAACCAAAACCGGCGAATCGCCCGGAAAAAGCAGAGCCCGTCCGCACCGCCGTCCAACGCGGTCGCAGGCTCGGCCTGCACCTCCGCCTGCAAAAGCGGCAGCTCCGGCGTCGGGACATACGGCGGGTTGGATACAATCAAATCGGGACGCGGCAGTTCAGGCGGCTCAGACAGAACATCCGCCTGCAAAAGCGACGCGTTCCCAGCGCCGAGCGCGCGTCGATTTTTTTCCAAGTAGGAAAACGCATCCGAAAACTTCTCAAGCAGGAACACCTGCGCGTCCGGCCGTTCCAGCGCAAGCGTAAGCCCAATGCAGCCCGTTCCCGCGCAAAGGTCCCAAATCACCGGATGCGCTTTATTTGCAACGGCGCGCAGCGCCTCGTGCACCAAAAGCTCCGTTTCCGGCCTTGGAATCAAGATGCCGGGGCCGACAAGAAAAGTCCGTCCGTAAAACGACCAGCTGCCGAGAATATACTGCAGCGGTTCTCCGCTTGCCCTGCGCTGAACCGCCGCAAGAAACGCGTCGGACTTCTCCGAAGAAAGGCAGTCGTTTGCGTGCGCCAGGCGCAGCGCGTGGGAATAGCCGCAAAAAAAGGCAAACAGGCACCCGCAGTCAAACGCCGCATCCTCGATTCCGGCCGCCGTTAACGCCTGCAGGCCCTGCCGGTAACTTTCCGCAACCGTCATGGCGTTTGACCGCCCTCCCCGACAGACGAATCCTCCTGTGCGCTTTCCGGCTCCTGCGGCAATGCCGCCGAAGACGCGCCCGCGTCCGCTTTTGCCGGATTGTCGGCGTCCAGCACAGCTGTCAGGGAGGCAATGCCGACCTCAATAATATCGTCCGTCGGCTCTTTGGTCGTGATGCGCTGCATCCACAGCCCCGGCGCGGCAAGCAGCTTGACAAACAGGTTGTCGTGTTTTCCGGCGTACCGGATGAACTCATAGCCAATCCCCATCACGACCGGCAGGATTAAGAGCTTAACACAAATCCACAGAACCCGGTTGATTTCGGCAAGACCCGGAAAAATAAGGACCAGCGCCGAAGAAAGCAGGATGCTTAAAATAATCATGACGAACATAAAGCTCGTTCCGCAGCGCGGGTGAAAGCGTTTTTGCTGCCGGACATTGTCCACGGTAAGCGGCAGACCGTGCTCGTAGCAGAAAATGGATTTATGCTCGGCGCCATGATACATGAACACACGGTGAATGTCTTTCATACGGGACACAAGGACCATATAAAGGACAAAAATGATGACGCGAATAATCCCCTCAAGCAGCGCGTGGAACTTCAAAAGCGCGCCCCGGGTCGCCACGTCGACTAAGAACGTAGGCAGCCACATAAACAGGAAAAAGGCCAAGCCGAACCCGAGAACGGCGGCGATAATGCCAATGGCGTGCATCATCTTTTCGCCGAAGTGGTCATTAAGCCAGCGGTCGAACTTGGAAAGCTCCTCCGTTTCGTCCGTTAACCCCTGGGTGGATTTTTCCGCAGATTCCATCAGATAGCCGTACCCCGTCACCAGGGATTCCGCAAACCCGACAATCCCGCGCACAAGCGGCAGGCGAAACAAACGGCATTTGTCGCGCCAGGGCTTTGTTTCCTTATACTCCGTTTCAATTTCCCCGCTCGGCAGGCGCACCGACATGGCGGTTCCTTTCGGTCCGCGCATCATGATCCCCTCGATAAGCGCCTGTCCCCCGACGGAGCTGTACGGACAGGCCTTTTTCTGCTTTTTTGACAAAATCATTCTCCTTCCGGCAAAGCGCCGCTTTCCAAAATGGGAAGCCAAAGGGAAACCGCAGTTCCCTTATCCGGCGCGCTTTCAATGGAAAGGCGGCCGTTATGCGCTTCCACAACCTCGCGCACAACGGCAAGCCCAATCCCGGAGCCGCGCACGGCGGTATTTGCCTTATAGAATTTTTCCGTTACATGCGGCAGGTCCTCTTCGGAAATGCCGCAGCCCGTATCCCAAACTCGAATACAAACGGCTGACGGCGTACGCTCCGCCTCAACGGAGACCTCGCCGCCCGGGCGGTTATATTTGAATGCGTTGTCCAGCACATTGACAAACACCTGCTTGATACGGTTTCGGTCGCCAAACAGCGGCGCCTCCTCCTGCGGGACCGTATAGGAAAGCGTGACCGCCTCCCGGCGGGCGCGTTCGTTAAACAGCAGCAGCGCCTCGCGAAGCGCCGCGAATACGTCGAACCGCTCCATGCGCATCGTCGGCTGTCCGGCTTCCATCCGGGAAAAATCCAGCAGCTCTTCCACAAGCTGTGACAGGCGTTCGGTTTCTCCAATCATGACGCGCAGGCCCTTTTTGGTCAGCTCTGTGTCTCCCGGCGGGAGATCGAGCAGCGTTCCCCCCCAGCCGCGAATCGCCGTCAGCGGCGTGCGCAGCTCGTGGGAAACCGTGGAAATAAACTCATTTTTGATGCGGTCGGTCTCGTTGAGCTCACGCGCCATATCGTTGATGGTCGCGCTCAGTCGGCCAAGCTCGTCGTCGTGCTCTTCGCCGTCGATGCGCGCGCTCAAATCGCCGTCGGCAATGCGCTGCGCCGTCTCCGTAATCCGTTTGACCGGCTGCACAATAGAACGCACAAAATACAGGCCGGACGCCGTCATTAAAATCAGAATCACCGCGCACAGCAGAAAGAGAAGCGCCGCGATGGTTAGAAGCTGGCTGTCGAGGTCCTCCAGAGAAATCACATACCGAACCGCGCCGCTCTGCATGCTTTGCGGCTCCAAAAGATAGCAAAGCGACATAACGTGCTCGCCGGAGGAGGTCCGGCCGGTCCAAAACGCTTTCCCGTTGTCAGAGGCCAGCGCCTGCGCATAATCCGGAAACGGCTCGCCCGCAACGGAAAACCCGCTGGAAGAGACCACGATATTGCCGCTTTCGTCAAGCACCCAGACCTCCATAAGCGTCTTATCCGTAAAGCTCTCTACATACGCGTTGGCGCGCAGGTCGAAGCTTTCGCCGTTGGAAGCGTTGAGAAAATAAGAACGGACAAACCCGGTTGCGCGCGAATCCAGCGTCGCACGGACCGCGCCGTAATACTGCTCGCGGAACAGCAGCATTGTAATCACGGTAGCGCCAAGCAGGATAACTACGATTACGCACAGCGTATTGAGCACCCAGCGTCTTGTAATCCCGCTTTTTTTGCGGTGCGAAGACGTTTTCATGCGATCCATTTATATCCCATGCCCCAAATCGTGACTAGCCGCCGCGGCTGCGCCGGAACATCTTCTATCTTGCTGCGCAGGCGGTGGATATTCACGTCGATTACCTTGTCGTCTACATAACAGTTTTCGCCCCAAACCTCGCGCAGAATTTCCGCGCGCGTCAGCACGGTGTTGGGGTTGCGAAACAGCAGCTCGAGAATCTGGTATTCTATCTGCGTAAGCTCAATGGCTTTCTCTTTTTTATAAAGCACCCGCTCGTCCAACCGCAAGGTAAAATCCCCCAGGCGAATGCAGCGGTCATCCTTTTGCGCCTCGTCGTTTTGCCGCAGAAGCACCACGCGCCGGTACACCGCGTCCACGCGCGCCACAAGCTCCGACGGGGAAAACGGCTTCGTAATGTAGTCGTCCGCGCCGCGCATCAGGCCGGAGACCTTGTCAAGCTCCTGTGATTTTGCAGACAGAAGAATGATACCCAAGGCGGCGCTTTTTTCGCGAAAATAGCCGCATACCTCCATGCCGTCCTTTTCCGGCATCATAATGTCCAGCACCGCAACGTCAATCTCGCCGCCGCACGAATCAAACAGGCGTATCGCCTCCGCCCCGTTCTCCGCTTCCAGGACCTCATATCCGCTGCGGCGCAGATTGATCACAATAAATTCACGAATCGCCGCTTCATCCTCGGCAATCAAAACCCGCTTCATGCCTGTACCCTCTCCTTTTCGCGAATCAGCGCGAACCGTTCCGAAAGCGCGTCCGACGTAAACCCGGCGGCTTCCCCTTTCGGCGTAAGTTCACAAATGTAGGTGCGCGTTCCGTCTTCGGCAAGCAAAAGGGCGCCGGAGGACTCGCTGCCGTTCCAGTCCGCAGCAGGCAGAACCGAAAGCGTAAACAATAGCTCACCACGCGTCCCGTCCTTGTTTTGTTGATAAAACGCACAGCTGTGCGCCGTTACATCATAGATGACGGTCATCTCCTGAAGCTCCTGCGCGGAAATCCGAAGCGCGCAGGAAGCGTTGGGAAAGAACAGCGCGCTCATGTTTTCCTGCAAGACATTCCCTTCCAAATCCGACCAGATGGTCAGCGGCAGCGGCTGCCTGTCCTCACCGGAGGCTATGACCGCGTTGGAATAATACTGCTGCGTCGGGATTTCGGGGACGCCATCCGCGTCAACGTCCAGACACGGCAAGTCGGAAACCCGCGCCGTTTTCGGCTGCGCGGTGCGATTGTCGTCCGTCAACGGCGCGCGTAGGCAATGCGCGGCCGCATCCCAGTACACGACCTCCGTGACCGCCATATTTTCATTGCGCACGCAATCCGCAAACACGGACGGCGCGCCCTCGTTCGAGGCGGAAACACAAAGCGAAAACACGCTCAGCGCCGGTACAAGCTCTATGCTGTCCAGCGTATAGACGCCGAATTCATCGTCCAGCGCCAGCAGCCGGCACAGCGTACGGTTGGAGGCATACTCCGTCGTAATCCGGACCGTAAAAAGCTCGTCGCGGCCGTCCGAATTCAAATCGACCGTCAGGACCTGCGTCACCGGTTCCTGCGCAATCCGGCGCACGGAAAGCGCACTTTCCTCTGATACAAAAGGCGAATAGACCGTCATGACGCGGCCGCCGTCGCTTTCATACAGCGACCAGCAGACCACCAGCTCCTGCATGCCGTCCGCGTTCATATCGCAAAACGCAATCTCGTATACCTCGCTGCCCTCTCCGCGAATGTCCGCGGCGGACTGCCACTGCGCGCCGTCAAAGTCCAAAATGTGCATATAGGTCGTCGTGTCGTCCCGCGTGTCGTGATAAAACGTGACCGCTTCCTGCACGCCGTCAGCGTCGAGGTCAAACAGAACGTATGCGGAACGGTACTGCCCCGCCATCGGCGTCTGGATTTGCACGTTCTTATTCTGCGTTGCGCGTTCAAACGCCTCCTGGATTCCGCTGTTTTCGCCGGAAAGCCGCGGCGGGCGCATCAATTCATCGACCGCCGAAAGGCCCGCAGAGCACCCGGTGCACAGCACCAAAAGGAACAACAGGAAAGCCAGCGCTGTTTTTCGTTTCACAGCCGACCTCCTTAGCCAGCCGGTTCGCTTGCCGGCGGCTGCTGCGCGGCGGTGGACTGGATTCGGACCGCATAGGTCCCGTTCGCCCACGCTTTCGTGCTGCCGCGAACAATGACATGCGCCTGCACAGTCTGCTCGCCCGCCTGCAGCTGCTCCTGCGTAAGGTCAAGCTCCACATACAGCATATCGTTCGTCAAAGCGGCGATTTCCTCCGCCGTACCAATTACCCGCACGTTTCGGATGGCGGCGGGTATGACCGTTGAAGCAAAGCCGTCCTGCTGGGCGGTAATCGAAATATTCCCCTCCGGAACGGTAAAGGTGGCCGACGTCGTGCCGCTCATATCGACCGTCACACGGAAACGAGTCGTTTTGTCGGTCACGATATAATCCGTAATATCCGAGGCTTCAAAAACGAAACGGTTGTAGCCGCTGTCCAATTCCGAAAAATCCAGCGTCCCTACGCTGATTGCCGTGACGGAATCCACCTGCTCGACCGGAATGGCAGCCTCCACACTGCTCGGCGAAACCGTAAACGGCACCGATGCGTTCAAATACCCGGCGGGCATATTGCGGAACGTGACCGTCGTCGGCAGCACAACGCTTTTCAGCACCGGTACCGTCATGGTGACGTCGCTGTCCCCGGAATCTATCGTCACGTTGGAAAGCGTTTCGCTGGAATCCGTTTGCAGCTGCAGCTGGGGCTGCAGCGTCGTCGTAGCGGAAAGCGGCGCGTCCAGGGTTACGACGGCCAGCACCCCGGTCACGGAATTTACCTCCGTCGCAGGACCGCTGACAATTACGCTGCTGCGGGAGAAGACCGGGTCGCCAAGCATGCAGTCCGCAATCACAGCGCCCTCCTGCGGCGCATTGATTTTGGGCTCGATTGCAAATTCCGCTTCCTTGTATGTGTCAAAATACACATCAATGTAATTTTGCGAAAGCCCAGTAATCTCAAAGTCCTTGGAGTTGGCGGCAGCGGCGCGCAGCTGGAGAGATTTGGTGCCGGCGGAATCCACAAAGTTGGTCTGCGCCGTGACCGAAATGTCGGCGGGCGTCAAAGAGGACGCCACAAACCGCTTGGCGGAAACCGTAACGTCCACATAATATTCCGTTTGCCCGAACATTTGCAGATTCAGCTGCGCCGGGACGCTGTTTTCCATATCAATCTGCACCGGGACGGACGTAATGGTCACGTCGACGACCGGGCTTTTTTCAATGGCAACCCAAATCCAGATGCCAAATGCCGCAAGCAGGGAAAACAGCATCATGAATTTGTTGTTGTCAATAAGCCGGCCGCGCGTTTTTTTCGCCCGGGCTTGTCCCGCGTCGGGTTCAGTCTTTCTTTTCAGGTGCATTTTTTTCATGCTTGTGCCCCTTCAGCCATTTTTTCAGGCGGTTGTCCTCGTCGGTTTCCGGCTTCATAAAGGTCTGCGTCAACAGTTCGCGCAAATCCCCGCTCGAAAGCGAGCGGCGAAGCCTGCCCTTTTCCGCGGCGGAAATCGCGCCGGTTTCTTCCGAAACCACAATCACCAGCGCGTCGCTCTGTTCGCTCAAGCCGAGCGCGGCGCGGTGGCGCGTTCCAAGCTCGCTGCTGATCTCCGTATTTTTTGTAAGCGGCAGAATACAGCCCGCCGCGCACAGCCGCGCATTTCGGACAATCGCCGCGCCGTCGTGCAGAGGCGCCTTCGGGTAAAAAATATTGCCGATCATTTCCGGGGAAATCGCAGCGTCAATAAGCGTTCCGGTGTCAATAATCTCGCCTAAAATGCTCTCCCGCTCAAACACCAGCAGCGCGCCGATTTTTTTGTCGCTCATATCCGCGCAGGCTTTTGTGACCGCATTAATCATGTCGGCGTACATTTCCTGGCGCTGAATCTCGTCGCCGTGCTTGAAATTCAGGATGCTGAAATTGGAAACACTGCTGCGCCCGACGCTCTCAAGCGCGTGCCGGATTTCCGGAGAGAAAATGACGACAAGCACCAAAAGAATGTTGGAAAACAGCAAAGAAAACATGTAGGAGCTGACTTCCATATTCAGCAAATAGACGGCCGCATAGACGATTAAAAGCAAAATGACGCCCTTTGCAAGCTGAATGGCACGCGTTTCCCGAATCAGCTTTATCACGCTGTAAATCACAAAGGCGACCAAAAGCACGTCCAAAACGTCCGCAAGGCTTCTGAAGCTTAAAATCGCGTTTCCGATATCCCGGAAGGTGTCGGTTACCGACAGCGTATGGTACATATTACCACCCGATCTCCAAAAAAATACAATATATCGCGAAAAGAAAGTAACTGCGCCTACCTAATCACGATATATTGTATCATACACCTGGATGTTTTGCAATTTGAAATACACAATTTAATAAACTTTTTACATCTTTTTCCGTCGTGAATACGGACGGGCAAATGCGGACCGTACCCGTTTCAAGCGTTTGATAGGTCCGATGCGCCAGCGCGGCGCAGTGCAGGCCGGCGCGCACGGCGATACCGCGCGCAGCCAGAGCCGCGCCGACAGCCTCGCTGTGCATACCCTCTATTCCAAAGGAGAGCAGCGGTACAAAGCGCTGCGCCGAATCTGTTACATCCGTATACAAGCGTACATGCGGCATTTCCCGAAGCGCGTGGTACACCTCCCGAATCAGGCCCATTTCATGTGTGAAGGCGGCTTCGATGCCAAACGAACGAATAAACGAGACGCCCGCGCCGAGCGCGGCGATGCCCGGGACGTTGAGCGTCCCGCTTTCCAGCCGCTCCGGATACGCATCCGGCTGTGCAAGCTGCGCGGACAAATTGCCGGTTCCGCCCTCTAAAATCGTTTGGAGCTGGTGCTCGGAATTGCAAAGCAGCGCCCCCGTGCCCATGGGCCCATATAGCCCCTTGTGCCCAGGCACACAGGCGAAATCAATGCCGCTTTTTTGCAAGGAGACAGGCAAAAGCCCGGCCGTCTGCGCAAGGTCCGCGATCAGCGGAACGCCGTGCGCATGCGCAAGAGCGGCAAGCTTCTCGAGCGGCAGCACGCGGCCGAACACATTGGACGCGCCCGTACACACAACCGCGACGGTTTCCGGGCGAAAGGCCTTCTCAAAGCCCCTTATCGTCTGCGCGTCGGTACTGCCGCTTTCCGCCGCCGACCAGCTGCAGACGCCCTGCAGGCGCAGCGCCTCCAAAGGCCGGGAAACCGCATTGTGCTCTAAGTCGGAGCAAACGAAATGTCCGCCCGGTTTCGAAAGGCCTTTAATCACCATATTCAGCGCCATGGTGCAGTTCTGTGTAAAAATGACACGTTCGGGCGCGCCGAGGCCAAACAGGTCGGACAGGGCTTCTCGCGTTTTATAAACCGTTTGCGCGGCGCGTAGCGCCAGAGGATGACCAGCGCGGCCCGGATTTGCGCAGCACCGCACCATCGCGCGGTGCATTTCCGCTATAACAGAACGCGGCTTCGGGCAGGTTGTTGCCGCATTGTCCAGGTATATCACGGGACCCACTTCGTTCCGCGTACAGGGATGCCGGCGCGCTGCAAAAGCGAAACGGCCGGCTGCGGCGGCGCGGGCACAACCAGGCTGTAGCCGCACCCCTCCTCTTTTGCGGGATTCGGCGTTTTGATTAGACGCGCGCGAATCCCGTTTTGAAGAAGCAGCTCCTTGGCTTTTACGGCATAGGTCACCGACCCGATTTGGAGCTGGAACATTTTACGCATATCGTATCACCGCTTTCCTGCTCCATTCTATGTGCCGGCAAGACTGGCGGTGCAAAAACGGACCGAAGCGTACTTCGGTCCGTTATCTTTTTTCGATTTCCCGGACTTCCTCCGGCGTCAGCGCCCGGCACTCGCCCGGCGCAAGCGACGCGTCCAGCGAAAGCGACCCGATTTGCGTGCGCATAAGCGTTTCCACAGGGCTGCCGACTGCGGCAAGCATCCGTCGGATTTGATGGTATTTGCCTTCCCAAATGCCGATTTCCACTGATTTTTGTTCGTCGTCCAGAATGCGTACGCGCGCCGGCAAAAGCGCCGTACCGTCCCGCAGCGTCAAACCGGCGCGCAGCGCTTCGGCGCCCGCCGGCGAAAGCGGCGCGGACAGCGACGCGACATAGGTCTTTTGCACATGCTGTTTTGGAGAGAGGATGCGGTGTGCAAAAGCGCCGTCGTCCGTCAGCAGCACAAAGCCCGACGTGTCCTTATCCAGCCTTCCCGCCGGGAACAGCCCCTTGCGGTACAGCTGCGGCGGCACAAGGTCAAGCACCGTCTTTTGCGTGCGGTCGTTCGTAGCGGAGACGACGCCGAGCGGCTTATGAAGCATCAAATACGCATGCGCCTGCGCATCGTACCGCTTGCCGTCCACCGTCAGGACGTCCGTTTCCGGGTCGACGTATTGCCCGGGGTCAAAAACGGCCGCGCCGTTTAGGAGGACTTGCCCGCTGCGGATTTGTTCCCTGACCGCCTTGCGCGTCAAGCCGCAGGTGGTGGCTATCCATTTGTCAAGGCGCACCATATAAACTCCCCTTATGCTGCCTGCGTTTGCGCCGGCTGCGTCTCGGCCGCTTCTTTTACAAAGCCGTGCATAAAGCCGTCGAGCTGCGTCGAACAGACGTCCCCGCCGATCACCTGTCCCTCGTAAATCAGCAGCGTCGCCTGTATGCAGTCGAGCTGCTCGTAGCCCGGATAGTTGCGAACGCGGTAAATCCAGCGCTTTACGCGGCAGGACGCATACGGCGTAAGGTCAAACCCCTGCGCCTTTTGCAGCTCGTTGTATTGCGTGTAGGTTTCGTCAAACGTCTCCGGAATCACGACCTCCGACACCTCTATCGGGTCTTCGTCGACTTCCCATCCGAATTGCGACAGATAGGCAATCCGCTCGTCGGCAGTATCCGCGCGCAGGTTGACCCCCGCCCCCTGGGAAACCGCCGTCCCGTTGCGGGACGCCACGGCGCAGGCGACCGCTATGGCCGCAAGGGCGAGCAGAAGCAAAACAAGCCGAATCTGCCTTTTGTGCACGGACAGAACAAACATAAACCTTCACCTCGTACACATGTATATGCGCACAGGCGAAGGTTTAGTCAAAATTTCAGCCGCTTAAGCGTTCGTTTTCTTATGCTGCTGCGCCGCAGCCCGCAGGGACTGCCGGGCACGGCGAATTTCGTTGACGGAGTTGGTCAGACTTTCGTCGGCGAGCGCGACAATGTTTTCCACATATTCGCCTGCGCTCGTACGCATATCGTTCGCCCACTTCTGCGCCTGGTCCGTAAGCTGAGAAGCCGTCGCTCGCGCACCCTCGACAATTTCACCCGCCTGCGTGCGCGCCTGTGCCATAATGTCCGCGGCGTTGATTTCCGCGCCCTTGGTAATCTCGTGCTCGGTAACAAGCTCTTTCGCCCGCCGGTGCGCCGCCGCAATGATCTCGTCGGCCGTGTTCTGCGCCGCCGTCAAAATCTCCTTGCGCTCAGAGGCGATCTTGCGCGCCTGCATCAGTTCATCCGGCATATTCAGCCGAATGTCCTCCAGAACGCGGCGAACCTCGTTGACGTCGATAAGCGTGTTGGACGTAAACGGCATGCTCTTCCCTTCGTCCAGGATGTCTTCGAGTTCGTCCAGAAGGCTTTCTATGTTCATTTTGCGTCACCTCTACCTCTTAATCTTTGGATTATATCGTCACGAATCTCGTCGGGAACAAAACCGCTTATGTCCCCGCCCAATTCGCAGACTTGCTTGACAACGCTGGAGCTTAAAAACATGTTTTCCGCCGTCGTGGTCACAAAGACCGTGTCCAGCTCGCTGTTGAGCTTTTTGTTGGTCAGCGCCTGCTGAAACTCATATTCAAAATCCGACACGGCGCGCAGGCCCTTCACAATCGCCACCGCGCCCTTTTTTTGCGCGTACTCCGCCAAAAGCCCCTCATAGGCCTCGACCTCGACGTTCGGAAGCTCCTTTGTGCAGCGCCGCAGCAGTTCGACGCGTTCCTCCGCGGTAAACGCGTGGCTGTTCCGTTTTTGATAGTTGCGCATGACAACCACAATCACACGGTCGAACATCAGCGCGCTGCGCCGGATGATGTCCATGTGTCCGACAGTAACCGGGTCGAAGCTGCCCGGACAAATCACGGTTTTCATTGCGCTTCCTCCTGCATCCTGTATGTCGTCAGCTTCGTTTTGCCGTATTTATACACACGCAGCTGAACAAGCGCCCCCGCCTGCTCCGGCAGCTCCGCCTGGGCCTCCGTTTCACACACGACAATCGCGTTCGACTTGCAGCACGCCGGCAAAAGCGGAAGAAGCCTGTCGACAATGCCCTTGCGGTAAGGCGGGTCCAGAAAAATAATATCAAAGCGTTCGCGTCCGGCGCGCACCAGCGAAAACACGTCCGTCTGCAAGACGACGGCACGGTCCGCAAGACGCGTATGCTGCAAATTGTCTCGGACGGTCTCCACGGCCTCCCGGTTCTCATCCGTAAAAACCGCATGCGCGGCTCCGCGGCTGAGCGCTTCAATCCCGAGCTGCCCGGAACCGGCAAATGCGTCGAGAACCGCCGCGTCCTCCAGCTCAAACTGAATGATGCTGAACAGCGCTTCCTTGACCCGTTCGGCAGTCGGCCGCACTACGTCATCGCCGGCAAGCGTTTTCAGCTTTCGCCCGCGCGCCGTACCTGTAATGACTCGCATAGCGACCTCCTTTTCTCTTTCTCTATTTTTCACTATTTTTATGCAAATGTCAACTACATTCCGCAATTTTTTAAGGCGAGCAGCATATTTTTCAGCTCCTCCGGCGTATGCGCAAGCGTTTTTACACCGGCGGCGCGCAGCTGTTCCTCGTCCCGAAAGCCCCAAAGCACGCCGATTGCATCCACCTGCGCGTTGAGCGCTGTCTCAATATCCACCTCGCTGTCGCCGACGAACACCGCGTCCTCCGGCCGCACGTCCATGGTCTTCAGCGCAAAAAACACGCCGTCCGGCGCGGGCTTGTTCGGCCGCCCGTCCACGCTGCCAACGACGGTTTTGACATAGCGGCCAAACATATCGCCGCACAATTTCTGCGCCGCAAAATCCGCTTTGTTCGTTACAATGGCCAGCTTGTACCCTTTCGCATACAAAGCGGCAAGCATGTCCGGCACGCCCGGGTATGGCGCCGTTTTGTTGGCCATATTCCGCTTATAGTGTTCGCAAAACGCGGCGTAACATGCCTCCGTTTTTTCCGCATCGGCGTCCGCTGGCACCGCGCGTTCGATAAGCTTTCGGATACCGTTGCCGACAAACCGCCGGACCTCGTCGATGGAACGCGCCGGAAAGCCGACGGCTTCGAGCGCATAGTTCGTGCTGTCGCAAAGGTCGTCGAGCGTGTTTAAGAGCGTGCCGTCCAAATCAAATACAATCGCCTGTTTCAAAGCGAACCCTCCTCTGCGTGGAAATACGCGTAAATGCTTTGCGCGGTCTTTTTTGAAATACCCGGCGCCGAGCAGAGCGTGTCGACGTCCGCTTCGCGAATGGCGGTTAGGGTTTTGAACTGCTTGAGCAGCGCGCGCGCCTTTTTTTCTCCGACGCCGTCAATCGCGCAAAGCGTCATGGAAAGAGTGTGCTTGGCATGGCGCACATGGTGGTACGCAACCGAGTACCGGTGCACCTCTTCCTGAATCTCGGAAACTAACGTGAATACGCGCCGGTTCGAGCGGATTTCGATTTCCCCGCCGTCCTGCGCAATGGCGCGCGTGCGGTGGCGGTTGTCCTTGACCATGCCGAACAGCGGAACCGAAAGGCCGAACGCGTCCAGCACGGGCTTTACGGCGTTGACCTGCCCAATGCCGCCGTCGAGCAGAATCAGGTCCGGCAGCCGGCCGAAGCCCGCTTTCGTGTCCTTTTGCTTTTCATACTCCTCAAACCGGCGGGTCAGCACCTCGTGCATCGAACGGTAATCGTCGTTGCCCGCGAACGAGCGAATCCGGAATCGGCGATACGCGGATTTGAGGGGTTTGCCGTCTTGAAACACAACCATGCCGCCGACGCTGTCCTGCCCGGCCGTATGCGAAATGTCGTACGCTTCAATATAGGCCGGTGCGCTTTTCAAGCCCAAAAGGTCGCGAAGCTCTTCCAAAACCGCGACGTCGCGGCCGCGCATGCCGAGCTTTAACGCCAGCTTTTCCTGCGCGTTTTCGCGGCACATTTTGACCACTTCGACCTGCTCACCGCGCTGCGGGCAGAAAATCTCCGTCTTTTTTCCGCGCTTTTCGCAAAGCCAGCGTTCAACCTCCGCCTGGTCCTCCACCGCGCCGTCCACCGTTACGCGCCGGGGAATCTGGCGCTGCATCGTATAGTAAGACGTAATGGCCGCGGCCAGCATCTCGGCGGCGCTGCCCTCTTTTTCAAAAAAGAAATGCTCGCTGTCAAACAATCGGCCGTCTGAAAAGCGCAGCACCGCAAGGCACACGTTGTTTTCGCTTTCCGCTAAGGAAAAAACGTCCTGCTCTTCTACGGACTTGAAAACGACCTTTTGCTTTTCCTGCATTTTTTGAATCGACGCAATGCGGTCGCGCAGCTTCGCCGCACGTTCAAAGTCCAGCCGCTCGGACGCCTCTTCCATCTGCTTTCTGAGCATGTCCAGCACCGCGCGGGTATCGCCCTTCAAAAACCGGATGGCCTGTTCCGCAGCTTCTGCGTATTCCTGCTTGTCCACCTTGCCCGTACACACGCCGCAGCAGCGCGAAATATAATAATTCAAGCACGGGCGGGAGGCGTTCGGTTCCCGGTCAAAGTCCCGCCCGCACTGGGGCAGCAGAAAAATCTTGTTGGCGGCGTCCACGCTTTGCTTGACGGCAAAGGAGCTTGTGTACGGCCCGATGTACTGCGCGCCGTCGTCCTGCTTTTGCAGCACGGCGGAAATGGTTTTATAGGTCTTGCCTGCAATGCGGATATAGCTGTAGCCCTTGTCGTCCTTTAAGAGGATGTTGTATTTCGGCGCGTGCTGCTTAATCAGGCTGCATTCCAGCACCAGCGCCTCAAATTCGCTGTCGGTCACAATATAATCGAAGTCCGCAACATTTTCGACCATTTTGCGCACCTTGACCGCATGGCCGTTCGGGGAACCAAAGTACTGGCTGACCCGGTTTTTGAGCGCTTTGGCTTTCCCGATATATATGATTTCGCCCGCCTTGTTTTTCATAATATATACGCCGGGCAAAAGCGGCAGCCGCATGGATTTTTTCCGAAGCTGCGCACGCCTGTTTTCCATGTTTCGCCACCACCTTTTCATAAAAAGTGCCTATAACAAAATCAGACACACCGAAAAGCCGGCGTGTCTGAATAAAGCTCTGAAAAATTATTCGGCAAAGCCGGATTCGACCAGCTTCACAAGGGCTTCCACAGCCTGAACCTCATCGGGGCCGCCGGCGATGATGCGAATCGTGGTGTTGCCCATAATGCCGAGGGAAAGGACGCCAAGCAGGCTCTTCGCATTGACGCGGCGCTCATCTTTTTCGACCCAGATAGAGGATTTGAACTCATTGGCCTTCTGGATGAAGAACGTAGCCGGACGCGCGTGCAGACCAACCTGGTTTTGAACAAGAACTTCTTTCACAAACATAAACCTAGTCTCCCCATATACAGAAGTGTCGGCTGTTTTACCGCTTTTCGTTAACATATTATACCACAAAACTTGTCCGCGTCAACGGTTAAAACACGATATATGGGGGATTTTGTGAGATTTCAGTGGGTGCACCAAAGACGTTGGATTGTGCGTCAAGATTCTTTGTGCAAAATCACAACATGGCCGTTCCGCATATATGGAAAATCACCAAAAAAAGCCGGAAACAAAGCGCCGGACGCGCATTAACGAACGCGCGTCCGGCGAAAATCCGATTCAGTTGAGCACCCGCTGGTGCGCGGTCGGCGAAGATTCCGTAAGCTTTGCGAATTTGCAGCCGGCTTTTTTGTAATACTCAATAATCGCCGGCAGCGCTTCGACCGTCGTTTTTTTGACGGACGCGTCGTGCATGAGCACAATCACGGAATTCGAGCGCGGCACCTTGCGGCAGTTGTTAATCAGCGTCTGCGCCGGGACGCGGTTGCCGTCCGCGTCGCCGGAGGAAAGGTTCCAGTCAAAATAGACGTAGCCCTTGCTTTCCACCTGCTTTGTAAGGCGCGACATAATGCCGGAGGAATACTTCCGGCTGACGGTGTTGCTGCTGCCGCCCGGGAAGCGAATCAGCTTCGTGCGCACGCCGGTCTGTTCGTAAACGACGTCGGAAATCTTTTGCAGGTCGGAAAAATAAGCGGACTCCGAAGCGTAGATTGTGGAATAGGAATGTGTGTACGAGTGCAGCGCTATGGCGTGCCCGGCGTTGACAATATCCTTCATATAGTGGTTATACTTGCCGCCGTTAATCACAAAAAAAGTCGCCTTCACGCCGTATTGATCGAGAATCTTCAAGATCTCGGGCGTACGGGGCGACGGGCCGTCGTCAAAGGTTAAATAAATTGTTTTTTGAGATAGGTCTGAGGAAGAACCGGAAGAACCGGAAGACCCGGACGACGGCGAACTGGTCGCCGCCGCCTGCTTTAGGGAAAGCTGCCGATTCAAATCGGAAATGGTTGCTTCCAGCGCATCCTTTTCGCTGGCGTGCGCCTTGCTCTGCTCGTCAAGCTGCGCCTGGTAGGAGGAGCCCTCCTGTGAACGCTCCTCCTGCTCGGACGCAAACGCCGCCGACAGGCTCGCATAAGCCTTTTCCTGTACGACGTCCGCCTCGGTCATACGGTGGCTGCGCACGGCGAACACCGTAAGGGCCACGGCAAGAACGGCGATGATAATCGCGCAAATAAGAAGCACCGTTCTAAGCTGTCGGATTTGCTGGATACGCTGATTTTGGCGTGCGCGCGGACTCGGGCGCGCAGGACGATTCGGATCCCTGTACTCCATTTTTACCCTCATTTTTTCGACAAAATTCAATTTCACCCTTATTATATATAGCTTTTGTCGAAAAAAGCAAGTTACAAATCGTTAAAGAAATATCGATAAACATTAAAATTTTACGTCAAAAGTTCCAAAGTCATCAAAACGGCGTCCTCCTGCGGGTCGCGGTAGAAATTTTTCCGTATGCCGGCCTGCTTGAACCCCGCCTCCCGGTACAAAGCAATCGCCGCAGCATTGCTCTGCCGGACCTCCAGCGTCAAAAATTCCGCGCTTTCCGCCTGCAGCCGAGCGGTTAGCGCCGCGAGCAGCATACGGCCGAAGCCGCGCCGGCGAAACGCCGAAAGCACGGCCAGGTTGTTCATATAGCCTTCTCCGCAGACGAGATTGGCGCCGATGTACCCGGCGGGCCGACCCTCTGCCGTCAACAGGAAAAATCGGGCGCCTTCCTGCTCCAAAGACGCAAGAAGCGCCGCTTCGCTCCACGGATGCGCAAAGCAGGCGCGCTCTATTTCGGCCGCCGCTTCGGCGTCCTGACGCTGCATGGGGCGAATATCATCGCAGCCGAACACAAAGCGGAATACAAGCGGCATGGCCGCGCTAAGCTGCTGCGCGCAGGCGCGGTACACCGCTTCGTCTCCCCCGTACGGGTCCGAAACATCCAGCGCCAGCAGCTGCGTTTTCGGAATGCCCGCGTTTTGCAGCGCCAGCGCGTGCTGTGCGGTCATGCAGACAAACCGCGTTTGCGCCGTCACCATATCGGCGGTTAGATTGTGCGCGCGGTGCTGCGCAATGTCCGCGCCAAGAGAAGCCGCGGCACGTACCGCGTTTTCGGAAACGGGCGCGTTTTCCAGAGCCGCAAGCCCGGCGCTGCACACCGTTACAAGGGAAGCCACGCCTTTTTCCGCAGCATAAGCGCCAAACAGCCCCGCCGCCATGGGACTGCGGCAGGTATTCCCCGTACAAACAAAAATCACACGGCGCATCCCGTCACCCCTTTGCGTCGTACCAGGTTTTTCCGATATTGGCCTCGCTTTTCAGCCGCACTTTCATTTCGCAGGCGTTTTCCATCTCGCGCGAAACAATTTGCGCGACCTTCTGCGCCTCCTCCTGTGGGGCTTCCACAATCAGCTCGTCGTGCACCTGCAAAATCAGCCGCGCTTTGCAGTGCTCCTCCTGCAAGCGCCGGTACACCCGAATCATAGCAATTTTAATAATGTCCGCCGCCGTGCCCTGTATGGGCATATTGCGCGCCACGCGTTCGCCGAACGCACGCAGCATGGCGTTGGAGGAGGAAAGCTCCGGCAAATACCGTCTGCGGTGGAATCGCGTCGTCACATATCCGTCTTTTTTCGCCTGTGCAACAACCTGCTCCATGTAGCGTTCCACGCCCGCATAGTGGTGCAGATAATCCTTGATATACTGGTCCGCCTGCGCGCGCGTTACGCCGATGTCCTTGCTTAGGGAAAACGCCCCGATGCCGTATACAATCCCGAAATTGACCGCCTTGGCGCGGCTGCGCATAAGCGGCGTAACCATGGAAAGCGGCATGTGGAACACCTGAGAGGCCGTAACGGCGTGTATATCCGTATCCGTATTGAACGCCGCAATCATCGCCGGGTCGTCCGCCACGTCCGCGAGCACGCGAAGCTCGATTTGCGAATAGTCCGCGTCCACCAGCACGCTGCCCTCTGCCGCCGTGAAAAAGCGCCGCATCTCGCGTCCGAGCTCCGAGCGAACCGGAATATTCTGCAAATTCGGCTCCGTTGAAGAAATGCGCCCCGTGCGCGTTTCGGTCTGGTTGAAGCTCGAATGGATGCGCCCGTCCGGGCCGATCACCTTCAAAAGGCCGTCGCAATAGGTGGACTTGAGCTTCGTCAGCGTTCGGTACTCTAAAATCTTGCGTACAATCTCGTAGTCGTCCGCCAGTCCCTCGAGCACCTCGGCGTTGGTCGAGTACCCGGTCTTTGTTTTTTTGCGCGCCGGAAGGTGCAGTTTTTCAAACAGCACCTCGCCAAGCTGCTTGGGCGAATGAATATTGAACGATTCGCCGGCGAGCGCGTATATACGGGACTGGACCGTTTCAATGCGGCCGTCGAGCATTTCCGAATACCGTTCGATTCCGGGCCGGTCCACCAGCACGCCGACCTGCTCCATGGAGGCGAGCACCTCGGCAAGCGGAATCTCGATTTCCCGCAAAAGCGCCGTCTGTTCGTTGGTTTCCAAACGGGTCAGCAGCTTGTCGCAGAGCACGGGAAGTCCGGCGCAGGCGTTTGCAAGCGCGTCCTCCCCCGCCTCCACCTGCGTTGTATGCGGGCAATATTCCTGCACCAGGCGCTCCAGCGCATAGTCCTTTGCGTTCGGGTTGAGAAGATAGGCCGCAAGCGTTACGTCCATGCAAACATTCTGCACCTGCGTACCGCAGTGAAACGCGAATGCGTACACTTCTTTTGCGGAATACACATACTTCGGCACCGTTTCGTCCGCCAGCAAGGAGAGAAAGTCAACCTTTTGCTTGGCGTCCGTTAAATCGGCGACCTCCACCGCCCGGTCCGTGCGGAAATACGCCTTTTCGCCATAGAGGGCGAAATACGCGCCGGAAAGCAGCGCGCTGCGCGCCGGCATACCCTGGGCAAGCGCCAGGATTTCCGCGGGGGCTGCCGGCTGTTTTGCGGCGTCGGGAGCCTCGTCGAAATGCAGCTTTTCCAGGATTTTGAACATTTCAAGAGACGTGAGAAGCGAAACGGCCTCCTGCGCGTCCGCAGGGCTTTTCCGATACGCCTGCGGGTCGGTTTCCATGGGCACGTCGCAGTCAATCGTACCGAGCTTATAGCTCAAATACGCCATATCCCGGTCCTGCTCCAGTTTTTGCCGCACCCCGGGCTTGATGCGCTCGGAGTCGAGGTCGGCATACAGGCCGTCCAGCGAGCCGAAGGTCTGTATCAGCATTTCGGCGGTCTTTTTGCCGACGCCGCCAACGCCGGGGATGTTGTCGGAGCTGTCCCCCATGAGCGCTTTGATGTCAATCATCTGCTTCGGCGTTACGCCGTACTCGTCCTGAACGCGGGCCTCGTCATAAACGGCGGTTTCCGTGCGGCCCATCCGCGTCGCCGTTAAAAGGACCTGTACGTTCGGTCGCACCAGCTGCAGGCTGTCGCGGTCCCCCGTCGCGATATAGCATTGGTTCTGTTCGCCGACGTGCGCGCTAAGCGTGCCGATAAGGTCGTCCGCCTCGTACCCTTCCTTCGTCACAAGCTTATACCCGAGCGCCGTCAGCAGCGTTTTCAAAACGGGAAGCTGCTCGGCAAGCTCCGCCGGCATTCCCTTGCGCGTGGCCTTGTACCCGTCATAGAGTCGGTGCCGGAACGTCGGGGCTTTCAAATCAAAGGTGACGGCGACCGCGTCCGGCTTGACGTCCTCTTCCAGCTTTAAGAGGATATTGAGAAAGCCGTAGATTCCGTTCGTGAAACGACCGTCTTTGGTCGTCAGCAATTTGATGCCGTAGAACGCCCGATTCAGAATGCTGTTGCCGTCCAATACCAGCAGCTTCATGGGAACGCCTCCAAATCTTTTACTATTTATACTATACCATAACGCAGGCCGTTTTGCACGGGATTTTTGGTTGTAAGCCAAAATAAAGTGTGGTATACTGCTGTTGCTTACATCACAGGCGGGAATGGAGAAGAACCATGCGGATTGGGAATTGGGAAACAAAAGGGTTTGCCGCGCTGGCCCCGATGGCCGGCGTTGCGGACCGTGCCTTTCGGGAGCTGTGCGTCTCTTTCGGCGCTTCGTATACCGTTTCGGAAATGGTTAGCTCCAAGGGAATCTCCATGGGTGACAGAAAGTCCAAATCCCTAATGCGGCTTTCCGCCGCCGAACGCCCGGCAGGCGTGCAGATTTTCGGCTCTGACGCGGAAATCATGGCGAAAAGCGTCGAGACCGTTTTGCAAAGCAAGCCGCAGTTTGTCGATATCAATATGGGCTGCCCCGCACCGAAAATCGCCGGGAACGGCGGCGGCGCCGCCCTGATGCGCAATCCGGCGCAAGCGGAAAAAATCATCCGCGCCGTGGTGCGCGCCTGTGAAGACGTGCCGGTGACCGTTAAAATCCGCGCGGGCTGGGACGCGGACCATCTCAACGCAGTCGAAATGGCGAAGCGTGCCCAAGCCGCCGGCGCAGCCGCCGTCACCGTACACGGGCGCACGCGCGCGCAGATGTATGCGCCGCCGGTGCTTTTGGACAGCATCGCCGCCGTCAAGCGCGCCGTGCAAATCCCCGTAATCGGCAACGGCGACATTGTAGACGGACCATCTGCAAAGCACATGCTGGAAGCGACCGGCTGTGATTTTCTTATGGTCGGCCGCGGCGCGCTCGGCCGCCCGTGGGTCTTTCGGCAGATTGAAGACTACCTGAAAAACGGAGAGCTGTCCCCGGAGCCGTCGGTCGAGACACGCATGCGCGTTATGTGCGCGCACGTCCGCAAAATTTGCGCGTACAAGGGAGAGCGCGTCGGAATTCGGGAGGCGCGCAAGCACGCCGCTTGGTACGTCAAGGGGATTCGCGGCGCAGCGGCGTGGCGGCGCGACCTGGCGACGCTGGAAAGCGTGGAGCAGCTGGAGGAAATCGCAGCCGCCATTCTGCAGGAAAACACATGAAAACGGCCTGTACCGGACGTGGTACAGGTCGTTTTTCATATTATGCGATTTTCAGCTGCAGCCGCATTTTGTCGCTGATCATCGCAATGAATTCCGAGTTGGTCGGTTTGCCGCGTGAATTCTGAATCGTATAGCCGAAATAGGAGCTGAGAACGTCCACGTCGCCGCGGTCCCACGCCACCTCGATAGCGTGGCGGATGGCGCGTTCTACACGCGAAGAGGTTGTGGAAAATCGTTTTGCGACCGTTGGGTACAGCACCTTCGTAACGGAATTCATCATTTCGGCGTCCCGCACGGAAAGCATAATAGCCTCCCGCAGGTATTGATACCCCTTTATATGGGCCGGAACGCCGATTTGGCGCATAATGTCGCTTATCAGCACCTCCAGCTGCGAATCCGTAATCGCGCCCGCCGCCACGTCGGCCGCCGGGGCCGCCTCGCGCCAATTCAAAAGCATGGCGACGCGCTGCGCAAGCAGACGCACGTCAAACGGCTTCAAAAAATAGTAATCCGCGCCGGAGAGCATGACCTCGTTTTCAAACCTCTGGTTATCCACGCCGGAAATTACAACGACGACCGGGCGTTTTTTCGGCGGCTCCTTTTTCAGCTGCGTCAAAATTCCCAGCGCGTCCACGGACGCCAAAATAGCGTCAAGCACAAGCGCATCCGGCTGTTCGGTTTGCAGCATGCGCAAAACCTCCGCGCCGTTTTTCGGAACGGATTTAACGGTTAACCCTACGCTTTGCAGCGCCTGCATGCAGCTTTGGCCGAAAGCGTCCTGCTCCTGTGTGAATAATACCTTTCGCGTCTTTTCCAATGAAAACAACCTCCTGTTTTGAATTCTGCCATATTTTACCATATCTGTAATTATTTGGCAAGTAGAAAATTGCAGTTCCAGCAAATTTTCTGCGGCAAACAGAAGAAGCAGGATGGTTTCGTATTTTTCTGCGGCAAAGCCTGACAAAAGCCGACGGGTGCGTACGAAATTCGTACGCACCCGCCTTGTATTGCCTGTGTTAAGACGCCTGCTCTTGTGCAGTCTGTGTGTGCCCCGACGCCTCCAGCATGGTTTCGGCGAAAATACCGTAGCCCTGCAGCGGGTCGTTCACGAAAACATGCGTAACCGCGCCGACCAGCATACCGTTTTGCAGGATGGGACTTCCGCTCATCCCCTGTATGATGCCGCCGGTTTTTTCAATCAGCTCCGGGTCCGTGACCTCCAGAATCATGCTTTTACCGTTCTCATCAGAATTCGGGTAAACCTTTACGATCTGTACGTCATACAGTTTCGGACCCTGCGCGTCAACCGAAGAAACAATCTGCGCCGCGCCCGTCTGCACCTCTTGCTTAGTCGCAACGGGCAGGGCACGCGCGTTTGTATCATACGCTTCCAGTTGGCCGAACACGCCTGCGCTGCAGTTTTGCTCCAGCGCTCCAAGCGTCTTCTCCTGAAACACGCCGCACAGCTCGCCGGTCACGCCGGCGCTGCCCTTGTAACAGCCGCTGATGACTGTTTCCACGGCCACGCCGCTTTTCAGCGGCATGATTGTGCCGGTGTCCAGGTCGCAGATGGCATGTCCCAGGCCGCCGAACCGGCCGGTCTGCGGGTCGTAGTAGGTCAGCGTGCCAACGCCCGCCGTACTGTCTCGCACCCAAAGACCCGCCTTGTACGCGCCGTCGTTTTGCGACTGCGCAAGCGTAAGGCGAACTGTTTCTGTTTTTTCATCCCGGTTGATTTCCAATTCGAGCGTCTCACCGCCGCCGTGCAGGGCCGCAGTCAATTCTTCGACCGTATCCACCTTCGTACCGTTCACGGACTGAATCGTGTCCCCAATTTCCAGGCCGGCTTCCTTTGCGGGGTTTTTGGCGCCGGCAGACGTGAACACATCGTCCATTCCTACCACCAAGACGCCGTCCGTAAAGATTTTTACCCCGAAAATTTCGCCGCTCGGCACAACGTACTGCCGCTTGCTGACGGTAACTGTCGCGGATTTGACCGGAATCGCATGGAGAACGGAAAACTCAACCGTATAGCTTTCGGCTTCTTCCGGGGAGACCGAAGCGACCGAGGCCGCGGAAGCGCTTCCGGCTTCCTGCGTACTCTTGTACGAAAAAATGTCGTTGACATGGATCCCCTCGTTTTCCATCAGCCGAATGCTGTCCGGTATCGTCCATTCGCCAAAAAGCACGACCGCAAAAATCACAGAGGCGATGCACAGGCTAAAGGCGCTGAAAAAACGAAAAAGCTTTTTCATTTTTCACCTCCGTGCGCGACCTTTCGGTCGCTGTCTTACTATATGTCGTACGCCGTAGTTTATTGCCGGTAAAAAAAGACTTTACGGCAAACCGGAAACGTTCGCCGTAAAGTCTATGCTTTACAAAATTTTCAATTTTATGCCTTTTTGCCGGCAAATACTCCCGCGCTTTGCAGCGCTTCCATGAGCAGCTGCACCGTTTGCTCGGGCGTTGCGCACGCCGCGCGCACGGTTATGTCCGCGTATTTTTCATAAAGCGGCCGGCGTTCTGCGAAAATTTCTTCGACGCTTTCGCCTTTTTTGGCCGCTACGCCGCGCGTTTTGATGTTTTGCAGGCGTTTTTTCACCCTCGAAAGCGGAACATCCAGAAATACGACCGTCCCGTTTGCTTTCAGCTTTTGCATGGCGGCGTCGCGAAAGACCACGCTGCCGCCCGTTGCAATCACCGTATCGGTGCAGGAAAGCGCCAGAACCGCATCGCGTTCCGCGTCCAAAAACGCTTCTATGCCGTCTTTGTCAATGATGTCCTGCAAAAGACGGCCCTCGCGCTGCTGGATGCAAAGGTCCGTGTCGCAAAACCCTATGCCGAGCGTTTTCGCCAGCAAAACGCCCACGGTGCTTTTCCCGCTGGCAGGCATACCGATCAAAACGATGTTGCGCATCAGATGGAAATCTCGTGCGCGAGACGGTACAAATCCAGGTCGATGGACTTTTCCATATTCAGCGCTTCAAAAATATCGAAATCCACAATCGCATCCTTTTGCATAGCGACAACGCGGTTGCCGATGCCGGCCTTCAAAAGCTCCACGGCGCGGTAGCCCATCTGGCTGCCCGCCACGCGGTCGCGCACGGTCGGCGAACCGCCGCGCTGCACATGGCCGAGCACCGTCGCGCGGGACTCCACGCCCGTTTCGCGCTGGATGCGGTCGGACATTTCCTGTACGCCGCCGACGCCTTCAGCTACAATGATGATGAAATGACGCTTGCCGGTCTTCTGCGTGCGGCGCATGCGCTCAATCACGTCGCGTTCAAAGTCGAACGGCACCTCGGGAATTAAAATGGTCGTCGCCCCGCAGGCGATGCCGGAATTCAGCGCAATATAGCCGGCGCGGCGTCCCATGACCTCCACAACCGAGCAGCGGTCGTGCGATTCGGACGTATCGCGCAGCCGGTCGACCATTTCCATGACCGTATTCATAGCGGTGTCGTAGCCGATGGTATAATCGCAGCAGGCGATGTCGTTGTCAATCGTGCCGGGCACGCCGACGCACGGAACCCCGCGAAGTGAAAGGTCGCGCGCGCCGCGGAACGAACCGTCGCCGCCAATCACAACCATACCGACCATGTCGACCTCTTTGCAGACGTCGATTGCCTTTTGCATGCCCTCTTCCGTTTTGAATTCCGGGCTGCGTGCGGAATACAGAATGGTGCCGCCGCGGTTGATGATGTTGGAAACGCTGCGCAGGTTCATTTCATACATATCCCCATACATCAGCCCGTTATAGCCGCGGCGAATACCCATAACGCGAAAACCGCTTTCACAGCCGGCGCGTACAACGGCACGAATGGCCGCGTTCATGCCCGGCGCGTCGCCGCCGCTTGTCAAAACACCAATCGTCTTCATCTTTCGTCACCTCAAAATTTCTCTAATTACCAAAATCGAAAACGGTAAGCCCCGCCAAACAGCAAAATCCTCGTAAAAACTGCGCGTTTGAAACGAGAGGTTATTCTATAATACACGTTTCCGCGCCGTTGTCAAGTATTCCGTTAAAATTTCGACAATGTTCTTACCGCAAAAGCACATGCTTGTCCCCAAGCAGCCTGCGCAGCTCCGCAAGCAAGGGCTCGTTAAGCTGCACGCCGCGGGAGGCGATAAACTTTTTGCGCGTATCGTTATAGCAAAGATAGACCGGAATCTGCCCGTCAAAAATCGACAGCAGATTTTTGACCTTTCCGTCTTTTGCGCTGCCCTGAGAGTCGACCAGCAGGTACAGCCCCTCGCGAATCTGCTCCGGAACCCTGTTCGCCTGCGATTTTTCCGCGCTGTCCTTTGCCTGCAGCTTATCGTTTTCGGAAAGCGCACCGGCGTTTTCCGGCGGCAGGGAAATCCGGTCCGGCAACACCTTCGGACTCTCGTCCTCCCGCAAGGACAGCCGCCCGCGCACATAAATGACGCTGCCCGGCGTGAGCAGATGCGAAAACTGGGCGTAAATCTTCGGGAACACCAAAAGCTCCATGCTGCCGTACAGGTCTTCGACCGTGACAAACGCCATGGTGTCGTCGTTTCGGGTCGTTTTGCGCTTGACCGCCGTCACAATCGCAAGCAGCGACACGGTGCTGCCGTCGCGATATTTTGCGCCGGCCTCCTCCCCCGCCTCCAAAAGGTCCGCCACGCTCGCTGTTCCAAGCTGCTTGGACACAGAAGCATACGCCGTCATCGGATGCCCGGAAAGGTAAAGCCCGGTCGTTTCCTTTTCCATTTGCAGAAGCTCCTGCTGTGGGAACTCCGTGCAGCGGGCATATTCGGGCGCTTGGGTGACCGGCTGCGCCTGGCCGATGGAAAACAGGTCCAGCTGGCCGTCCAGATTGCGGCGGCTTTCCGCTTCGACCGCCGCGCAGACGGTCGGCAGATTTTGCAGCATCTCCCGCCGGTTCAAGTCCAGCCCGTCGAGCGCGCCGCTTTTTATAAGCCCTTCGACCGCGCGCTTGTTGAAATCCTTGCCGTACAGCCGCTTGCAGAAATCGTAAAGGCCCGTGTACGGCCCGTTCTGCCTGCGTTCCTCCAAAATGGACGCGATAAAGCCTTTTCCGAGGTTTTTAATAGCCAGCAGCCCGAACCGGATGCCGCGTCCCTCCGGTGTAAAGGAAAGTCCGCTTCGATTGACGTCCGGCGGAAGCGTCCGAAGCCCCAAGCGCAGGCAGTCGCCGATATACAGCGCGATTTTGTCCGCGTCGTCGATAACGCTTGTCAAAAGCGCCGCCATAAATTCGCCCGGGTAATGGCACTTCAAATAGGCTGTGCGGTAGGCGACGATGGCATACGCGGTGGAATGGGATTTGTTAAACGCATAAGAGGCAAAGGACGACATATCGTCGAATATGCTGTTTGCCGTCTGCGCGTCAATACCGTTGGCAATACAGCCGCAGCAGGCGGTGGAGCCGTCTTCGTTTTGCAGGCCGTAAATAAAGTTGTGCCGCTCCTCCTCCATGACCTTATGCTTCTTTTTGGACATGGCGCGGCGGACAATATCCGCGCGGCCGAAGGAATAGCCGGCAAGTCTGCGGAACACCTCCATGACCTGTTCCTGGTAAATCAGGCACCCGTATGTCACGTCCAAAATCGGCTTGAGCAGCGGCGTTTTGTAGCGGATGCGCTTCGGGTCGTGGCGGTTCGCGATATAGTCGTCGATGGAGTCCATCGGGCCGGGGCGGTACAGAGAAATGACCGCGATAATGTCCTCTAAGCTCTGCGGGCGAAGGCGGGTCAAAACGCTGCGAAGCCCCGCGGATTCGCACTGGAACACGCCGAGCGTCTGGCCTTTGGAAAACATGCGGTAGGTCGCTTCGTCCGTAAGCGCTATTTTTTCGATGTCGAACTCCGGCTCACGCGCACGAATCATCTGCTCGGCGTCATGGATGACCGTCAGGGTGCGAAGCCCCAGGAAATCCATTTTCAGCAGACCGAGCTCCTCAATCGCCGTCATGGTAAACTGTGTAACGACCGCCTCATCGTTGCGCGCAAGCGGGACGTATTCGCTGACCGGCCGGTCCGTAATAACGACGCCGGCCGCATGCGTGGAGGCGTGGCGCGGCATGCCCTCGACACGCTTTGCGGTATCGAGAAGCTCGCGAATCTTTTCGTCGCGGTCGTACATCCCGCGCAGCTCCGGATTTTTTTGCAGCGCCTTGTCAATCGTAATGCCCAGCTCATGCGGAATCTGCTTGGATACGCCGTCTACGGTTGCATACGGGATGCCGAGCGCCCGCCCGACGTCGCGCACCGCCGCGCGCGCCGCCATCGTCCCGAACGTCACAATCTGGGCGACATGGTCCGCGCCGTATTTCCGGATTACATAATCAATGACCTCTTCCCGGCGCTCATAGCAGAAATCCACGTCGATATCCGGCATGCTGACGCGCTCCGGGTTCAAGAACCGCTCAAAAATCAGGCTGTACTCGATGGGGTCGACCCCCGTAATGCCCATGCAGTACGCCGCAAGACTGCCCGCCCCCGAGCCGCGGCCGGGGCCGACGGGAATTCCCTGCGACTTGGCGTATGCAATAACGTCCGCGACGATGAGGAAATAGTCCACATATCCCATTTCCCGGATAACCGACAGCTCGTATTGCAGGCGCTCTTTGTACTCCGCGGGCGGTTTGGCGCCGCAGATGCGTTTGAGCCCCGCCTCGCACTGCCGCTTGAAATAGGCAAAATGGTCCTCGCCGCCGGGAACG
>CASGAS010000008.1 GCA_949299505.1 uncultured Eubacteriales bacterium | reverse complement strand
AACTGAATCGGCACGCGGATATAGCCCTTGTAGTTGGCAAGGTCCATGGTGCCGTTTTCGAGCATGACCTTCTGCCAGGAACCGTCTTCCTGCTGCAGCAGCACATACGGGTCGCCGAATGTCTCGCGGTCATAGCCCGCCGCGTTCGTCCCCTTGGTCGAATAGGTCACAACGCTGTACCCATCATCGGCGCCGCTGCTGTAGATAATGCCATCATAGTCGCCCCAATAGCTGTACTTTTCGCCGTAGCGCTTGCCCTGCGTTTTCAGTTCAAAGGCAAGTCCCTCAACGGAAACCTGGGACAGGTCGAACCAGAACCAGACCTCCTCGGCGCCGCTGCCAACCCAGTGCTGGCGCGACCAGGTGGTGTTAAAGGACTGCGCGCCCGTACCCGTCACGCGGAAGCCGTATGCGGCGCTGTCGCTGCCGTCGGCGTTTTCTTCACCGGCCTGGTCGGTCCGGCCAAGGAACTGCAGCTGATCACCGGCCTGGATGAAGTCCAATCTGCCGCCGCCTGCGCCGTTCTCCGAAACATAATCAACATTGTCGTTGTTTCTGCTCTCGAACATCATCATTTCGCGCATGCCGGTCGCGTTTTCCGTAATCGGCGCGTAGCTTTCCGCATCATAGACAAACTGCGGAATATCGGAAACAACCGTGGTGATAGGCTCCGAAACCCACCCGGTGCTGTCCTGCGCAAGGACCTCCACGCTCAGGCGGTGCGTGCCGTCCAGCACGCCGCCGGCCGCAGTGAAATTCTGCAGCTCCTGCGCGCCGAATTCCACCTCAAACGTGTCATCCTCGGACAGCGTAGCAATCTGCCCGGCCGCCTTCACGATTTGAACGGAAGGCGCACCCTGTGTGGCAGGGTCCTGATGCACATCGGTAAATGCGCCCAAGTCGTAAAGCGTAATATAATACGTTTCAATCGACTTGTCGGTAATGTACGACGTGACAGGCGTCGCTACGGGTACGGCCACTTTCACCGTCCCCTCTTCTGTCGTCCATGCCCAAAGCGCAGCGTCCGGCGCGAATGTAGGCGTCGGGTCATAGGACCCTTCCGCCGGAACCGCGGCGAGCGCAAGGGGCAGGGAGACCGCCACCATGATTACGGCGAGCGCAATCGCGGTGACGCGTTTCCAGACTTTTCCTCTTGTTTTCATCGTCTGAAACTCCTTTCTTTTTTTGAATTCCGAAGCCGCAGCTCCGGTTCAAACACCGCCGAAGCGGAGATAAGGGTTGGCTGTTTTAGGTAGGGGGTAGATGGGTGGGAATCGAAAGTCTGCGCATTCTATCGGCTGCGCTTTCTATCGGCTGCGCTTTCCTTTGCCCCCTCTGACGAGGGGGCTGGCGAGACGGCGCTTGCGACGTCGAGACTGGGGGAGAGATACGCCAAACTTTCCTTTTCTGTATCTCTCCCTCCGTCAAAACGTCACTGCGTTCCGTTTTGCCACCTCCCTCGTCAGAGGGAGGAACGAACTCATCTGACCTTCGCCCGTCAGAGGGGGCAAAGGGGGTTGTGCTAACTTTGGGTTCTATTTCTTCTGCGCCGGCGTTTGCTGTACGGCGTTGTCAATAACGGTGCAAACCTCATAAAAGCTGTTGTCTACATCCGCATTGCAAAACCGTATCACCCGAAGCCCGAAAGCCTCCAACGCTTTGGTGCGCCGCGTGTCGTCGCGCTGCTGCTGCGGCAGATAATGCCCGCCGCCGTCCAGCTCCACTACCAAACGCGCCTTTGCGCAATAGAAATCTACAATGTAATTGCCGATGACCTTTTGCCGTTGGAAACGGACGGGATAGTCGCGCAGGAACTGCGTCCACAGCTTGACTTCCCACGGGGTCATGTTTTTCCGAAGCTCTTTTGCCCGTGCGATCAACTTGCTGTCATATCGCAGCATGACAAGCTCCCTTCGTTTGCGCTCCGATTGCCGCGCTTTCCGATTGTCTGCGCTTTCTTATCGGCTGCGCTTTCAAATTGCTGCTCTTTCCTTTGCCCCCTCTGACGAGGGGGCTGGCGAGCCGAATGCAATGAGGCGAGGCTGGGGGAGAGATACGCCAAACTTTCCTTTTCTGTATCTCTCCCTCCGTCAAAACGTCACTTCGTGCCGTTTTGCCACCTCCCTCGTCAGAGGGAGGAACGGTCTCATCTGACTTTCGCCCGTCAGAGGGGGAGGAATGGGCAGCACTGACTTTAAGGTCTTCCCGCCCTCTCCCGCTTACTCGCCGGACGGTTCTTCGACGACGATGGTCGTGCGGAAGTTCATATTGTTGAGCGGGCGCTGCTCCTTATCGAAGCTGAAGGTGTCGAAATGCACCAGCGCCGCGTACTCGCCGGCCTCGAGCTCGCGGGAAATCTGGAACCGCGAAATCGAATAGCCGGGGGGCAGCAGGTCGGACGTATAAATTGTTTCGCCCGTGTCGGAAAGCGTTACGGTGATTTGGAAATAGCAGGGGTTGCCCTCGGGGTTTGTAAAGATGTAATTCTGGTCGCGGCTCCCGGCGACAAAGTGCATTTCGGTAATGCCCTTGAAGTCAATCTTCGCCGAATCCGTGTCGATGTGCTCGGGCACGTCGAGCTCGCCCTCGCCCAGCTGCGCGTTCGGGTCAACCACCCCGGCGGGCGCCGTGGTGACCTCCGGCGCGGCGTTTGCAAGCACCGCCGCGCGGATTCCGAACGCAAGCCCGGCCAGAAGCGCCAGCGCCAGAAGCAAAAGCAGAATCCACAGCAGCAGCGTGTCGCGCATGACGGCGATATAATCGTCGCCGCCGACGGGCACGTAGCCCGCCACGCGCTTGTGCGCAAGCTTTGCGACGCTGTAAACGGGCACCTGCGCCTCCCCCGACTGCAGCTGGCCCAGCTCCTCGCGCCCCGCGCCGATCTGCCCGCGGACGTTGAAGCCGCCGGAGGGGTAAAGCGTTTTGAAGTCTTTCTTTTTAATGTAAGAGACGGTGAAATCGGCGGCCGAATCGTGATACGAGCCGCGTGCTTCGCCTGCGCCCGAATAGTTCGGGCTGAAAACCTGGGGTTCTGCCAAAATCTGTTCCCTCCGAAATCGCATTTTCTAAAAAAAGAGACAATTCACCCTTTTATGTATGTAACATTATACCGCCCTTGCGAACAGTGTGTCAATAGAATATAGAAAATTTATCATGGAATTTTCACTGTTTATTTGCGGTTTATCCACATGTACCGTGCAAATTAGACAAATATCTGCGTGAAATTTGCACATACTGTTCAAACGCGGCGTATTTTCTTGCATGCGGTCGAACGTTCCAAAAGGCCGTAATTTTCGGCTCGTAAAAAATCGTAAAAAACAAACCGACGGTTCACGTCGCAGGGGGTGGACGCTCGCCGCCGGTTTATGGCAAGCGGGAAAACCCGCAGGCCGACAGAGGTGCGTTGGTGTAACAAAGTGTTACGTTTTTATTGTAACGAATCGTTACAATAAAGTCAAGGGTGATTTGATGCGCGGCTTACGGGAAATACGAAAACTGCGGGGACTCAACCAGCAAAAGGTCGCCATGGACCTGCACATCACGCGCGAAGCGCTTTCCCAGTACGAAAACGGCAAACGCGAGCCGGGACAGCGGCTGCTTTTGCAGATGTCGGACTATTTCGACGTGTCCATACACTACCTCATTACCGGGGAGGAATTCCGGAAGAAACGGCCGGACCCGCCCCCGCGGTAACGGGTGCGGCGCGGCGCGCCGGAATTACAGGAAAAACATACCACGCTGCCGCGGCGAATGCAAGGGGTTCGTGGTGAAAGACCGTTTTGAAAGGGTAACGGACGCTTGCGCGGGCAATTTGCCGCTTTTTTGGACGATTTTCTGATTTTGCAGCGCGTGCGAACCATCGGTTTGCCCGGCGCGATTTCGGTCCGCCGTTCGGTATCTACACTATAACACCCCCAACGTCCGAATTTTGGGACATTGGGGGTGCTTTTTTCAAAAAAAAAAAAGCGGGGACGGCGCGCGCCGCCCCCGCTTTGTCGGGTTTGTTTTGCTTTACAGGGTCGTTACGTCCACATACCACTGCATCCCGATTTTCACCAGCGTGCAGGGGTAGGCAAACGCTTCGCCGCCGACGGTGTAGGTAAATTCCGTTTCGCACACGCCCTCCACCGCGTCGGGCGACAGGCCGAACCGCGCATATTCGTCGCGCGCCTCTTCGGAAAGCGCCGCGCGGTAAGCGGCGACCTCCTCGTCGGAATAGGTCTTGACGATTTCGACGGCCTCGTTTTCCGCGTCCAGGGCGTTTTTCGCGCTGTAGGCGCTGACGCCCGCCTCAAAGCAGGTCACCAAATCGTCCTCCACGCTCGCATACGCCGGCTCGCCGAACACCGCCTCGTACGTCTCGACGTACTTGTCGACGTACAGCGTCAGGACGCTGTCCAGGGTCTTGTCGGTATTCGTCGCGATGATGTCGGCGTAATAGGCGAACATGATTTCGTCCATTTTGTCCATTAGCGCGCCCTGCTCCTCCGGCGTGCGCTCCGTGGCGCTTTCGCCCTCGGCAAGCCGCGGCCGGATGTAATTTTCACGGAAATAGTCGCCGAGATACAGCTTCCCAATCAGCGACGTGTACTTAAGCGAATTGAAATCGTCCTTGAGCACGACCGCCGAGCTGCAATACTGCTCGGCAACCTTTTGCGGGTAGAACATGATGTAGCGCGCGTGGAAATACGCCGCGCTCACCGACGCCAGAAACGCCACAATCAGCAGGACCGCCGCTATGGCATAGCCCTTATCAAAGCGCGCGGTGGTCATGTCCTTTTCGACGACCTCCGTCTCCGGCTTTTTCGTCTTTTTCGCCATCGCTTACGCCTCCTTCTCTTCCGCGGCCGCCGCCTGCGCACGGCGCTCGGCAAGCTCTTTCGTGATGCGCTCCTTCTTCTTGCCCGTCAGGTCGTAGAACAGAATGGGCAGCATCTGGCCGATGACAAAGATGGCGGGAATCAGCGTGTAGATAAGCAAAAGCTTATTGAGCGTGTCGCCCGACTGCGTCGCATAGGCGACGTTCATGTTCGACGACTGCACATAGCCCGACCAGGTCACCAGCGCCGGACCGAAGGACTTGGTCAGCGCCGCCGCGACCTTGGAGAAGAAGCCGTAGCCGGCGTAGCAAAGCCCCTCCTGGCGCTTGCCGGTCTTCCACTCGATTTCGTCGACGACGTCGGCAATCATGACGTTCGGCGTCAGGTTCGTGTTGCCGTGCTGCAGGCCGACGAAGAAGTTGATAATCAAAAACGGAATCATCAGCACGTCGGGGTTGAAGCCGATGACGCGCGAAACGACGTACAGCACCGCAAGGCTCGCCGAGCCGTACAGGCAGCAGACGATATAGACCTTGCGCGTGCCCCATTTTTTCAGAAGCTGCTTGACAATGAGCATCCCGACCGCCGTGCCCACGCCCATGGGCAGCAGAAGGCCGAGCTTCAAATCCTTCGAGCCGAGCATGTAGACCGCGATATACAGGCTCACCGTGCTGTACACGCCGCGGCCGAAGCCCGTGAATTTCGTTAAGGAGACCATCAAAAGGTTCTTGTTGGTGAACACGAACTTGATGCTCTGCCAAAGGCTGACGCGCTCGGTCGTGTAGGGGACGCGCTCGCGGTTGTTCGTGAAGAAAATCATGCCGAACAGCACAAGCCCCAAAACGCAGACGCCCGTCGAAAGCATCAAATCCAGGCCCTGCCCCTCGGCGGTCTTGAACTGCTCCTTGCCGAGCGCGGCCTTCATAATGGCGCCGACGACCGGCAGCACGACCATGCCGCCCGACTGGCCGACGGAGCGGAAAATGCTCGCGATGGAAATGGCGTCGCCGCGCTCGGTCGGGTTGGGCGTGCAGCACGCGCCGAAGCAGTTGGCCGGGCTTTCGACCGCGCAGCTGACGGCAGTGTACAGCGCGTAAATGACGAACATCCACGCGACCGCGCCGTAAAAATTGTTGGTGCTCGGCGCAATGAACACGAGCATCGAAACAATCGCCAGCGGCAAAATGCCGAAGCCGACCCACGGACGGATTTTGCCCCATTTCGTGCGGGTGCGGTCGACCAAAATACCGATAATCAGCTCGCACGCCGCGCCGACGATGCCCGCCACCAGCGTGACGTAGGGCAGGATTTTCATAATCTGCGCCGGGTCGATGTCCGTGCCCTTAAAGGCAAAGTCGTTAAAGAACGTGTAGGAGTAGTCCGGCATCCAGCCCGTTAAGAGCGCAATGCCGAACAGGCCGATGCCGTAGGTCCAGACCTCGGACCGTTTCATGTATTTTTTCATGTCCGCCTCTCTTCCCCGAAGCCGCGGCTCCGGCTTAAGCCGCCGGGTTCGCTTGCCGGCAACTGGTAAACGAAAAGAGTGCCGCTCGGACACTCTTTTCCGCTCAATGTATTATTATAAAACACGGTGAAAAATCTTACAATCCGCATTTTACACAAATTTTACACAAACTTTACAGCACATTAACGAGAGCCGGCCGCGGCCGCCTCGGCCTGCCGCCCTGCCCGCTCGGGACCGACAATGCGCTCGTAGCTTTCCGGGTCCGGCACCGCGATGCGCACCGCCCCGGGCAGCAGCGTAAAGGTGCTTTTCGTCACATAGTCGCACTCGCCGTCCACATTGACCGCCGCGGGAGCCTTGCTTTCAATCGTCATCGTCTTCCCGCGCACAAAGGTCGTGAAATCCCAGCCCAGGTGCTCGCCGCGCTTGTATTTCCCGACAAGGCTCGCCAGCTTCAGCCGCCCGAAGGTCTTGCGCACCAGCACGCAGTCGAGCTGCCCGTCGTCGGGGACGGCCCGCGGCGCGCCCTGGTAGCCGCCGCCGTACCAGCGGGCGTTCGCGCACAGGGCAAACAGCATTTTGCCCTCGCAGACGGTCTTGCCGTCCACCGTCACGCGAAAGTCGCTGTTGAGCCGCCGGAACAGGCAGTAGACCAGCGACAGCGTATAGGCAAGCTCGCCCGAGACGCCGGGCAGGCGCTTGAAATAGGTCTGCTTGGCGCAGACCTCGGCATCCAGGCCCATTGAGCACTGGTTGACGGCGACCTTGCCGCCCGCGTCAATGAGGTCGAACCGCTGCGTTTCGGCCTCTACCTGCGCGCCGATGTCATAAAGCTTGTCGCTTTTCCCGAAAATGCGGGCGAAGTCGTTGCCCGAGCCAAGGGGGATAATGGCGACCTCGGCGTTCTCGTACCGATACGCGCCGTTGATGACCTCGTAAAGCGTCCCGTCGCCGCCGCACGCGTAAAACCGCACCGGCTCGCCCGCCGCCGCGCGCGCCTCCACAAAGGCCTGCCCCTCGCCGGGCGCTTCGGTGACATGAATTTCATAGGAAAGCGCCGGATGCGCGGCAAAATACGCTTCGATTTGCGGCACGATGCGCGCCTTGGCCTTTCCCTTACCCGCCGCCGGGTTGACAATAAAAATATGCTGCATAGAATCCACCTTCCCGTTTGGTTCGTTCTGCATTTTGGCTGTGCTGTACGCTATGCGTTTAGCAAAAAGCCTAACCCATATCTGCGGTTCGGCTGCCGCGGCCGCCGCCCCCGTTCCCGACGCCGCGCCGGGATTAGATTATTTATAATACATATAATACCGGCACTGCAGCATCCCGTTGTAAAGCTTCCGGTTTTTGTCCGCCGGCCGGCCGAACAGCTTTTCAAACGCCGGCTCCGGGCTTATGACGCCGTAGGAAAAGCCGTGCCGCCGCTCGAACACGCGTCCGAGCGTCCGCAGAAGGTCCGCCGCCGCTTCGCGCGTTTGCAGCCGCTCGCCGTAGGGCGGGTTCGTCACGACGGTGCCGCGGTCGGTGCCGGGGCAGAAGTCCTTAACGTCCGCCGTTTGCAGCCGCACGCAGCCGGACACCCACGCGCGCTTGGCGTTTTCCCGCGCAAGCTCGACCATCGCCGGGTCAATGTCCGCCCCCGCCGCCGCAAAATCCGGCGCGGGCCGCCGGCTCTCCAGCGCCCGCGTGCGCTCGTCGCGCCAGACCGCATCCGAAATCTGCGCAAAACGTTCCGCCGCAAAGTGCCGCCGCAGCCCCGGCGCAATGTTTTCGGCCAGCAGCGTGCCCTCAATCAAAATCGTGCCCGAGCCGCACATCGGGTCGTACAGCGTGTGGTAGGGCCGCAGGCGCGAAAGCACGCACAGCGCCGCCGCCAGCGTTTCGCGGATGGGCGCCTCCCCGGCCTCGGCGCGGTAGCCGCGCTTGTAAAGCGGCGCGCCGGACGTGTCCAGATACAATTCCGTCGTGTTTTTATAAAGCGAAAAGCGCAGCTGCTTTTTGACGCCGGTCTCCGGGAACCAGGAAAGTCCGTATTTCGCTTTGAGCCGCTCGACCGCCGCTTTTTTGACAATGGCCTGGCAGTCGCGGACGCTGTGCAGCTCGGACTGCAGCGCATGCCCCGCCACGGGGAACGCATCGTCGCGCCCAATCCAGTTTTCCAGCGGCAGGGCGCGCACGCCCTCGAACAGCTCGTCGTAGGTGCGCGCCTGGAAGCGACCGAGCACCACATAGACGCGCTCCGCCATCCGCAGCCAGAGGTTGGCGCGCGCCAGCAGCGTCTCGTCGCCCGCAAAGCGCACCCGGCCGTTGTCGGCCAGAACGCCGTCGGCGCCGAGCGCGCGCAGCTCATCGGCGACAAGCCCCTCCAGCCCGAACAGGCACGGCGCACAAAATTCCAGCTGCATTGTACTTCCCCTTCCCAAAGCTTTCGGTTCCGTTACGTTCAGTATACGAGGAACGCGGCGAAAAAGCAAGCAAAATGTTAGACAAATTGTCGATTTGTTGGATTTTCCAGCGGCGCGCCCTGCCCGTCCGAAAAAAAGAACAGACCGGAACTGCGCGTTCCGGTCTGTTGGCTGTTGGATTCGGCGGTTTACTGCTCTACGGCGTAAACGCTGACCTTTTTGCGGTCCTTGCCCATGCGCTCAAAGCGCACGACGCCGTCCGCCTTCGCAAACAGCGTGTCGTCCGACCCCTTGCCGACGTTCTCGCCGGGGTGGATGTGCGTACCGCGCTGGCGCACCAGGATGTTGCCCGCCAGAACATGCTGCCCGTCGGCGCGCTTGACGCCGAGCCGCTTCGATTCCGAGTCGCGACCGTTCTTGGTCGAGCCCATACCTTTTTTATGCGCGAAAAGCTGAATCTTGACCTGAAGCATTCCAAAGCACCTCTTTCAATCCAATGTGATGTAGTCGGGGTATTGCCGGCAGAGCGCCTGCAAATGAAGCTGCAGCCCCAAAAGCACCGCCGCGGCCGCCGGCGCCTGCGCCTCCGAAAGAGAGAGGCAAAGCACGCCGTCGCGCTCGGAAATCTCCGGGGAAAGCCCCAGGATTTCGGTTACGGTGTTCGCCGCCATGTAGACGGCGGAGGAGACTGCCGCACAGACCACGTCGCGTCCGCTTTCTGCGAAGCCGGCGTGCCCGCGCGCCTGAAATCCGGTAAGCACCCCGTCCTTTGTGCGTTCAAACCGGATGCGGATCATGGCTTAGCCGTTGACGGCGGTGATTTCCACCTTCGTGTAAGGCTGGCGGTGACCCATCTTGCGTTTCTCGTTTTTCTTGGGCTTATAGGTGAACACGGTCACCTTTCTGCCCTTGCCGGTCTTGAGGACCTTCGCGGTCACGCTTGCGCCCGCAACATAAGGCTTGCCGGCCTTGAAGCCGTCGTCCGCGGCCACGGCGACCACCTTGTCAAAGGTGACCTCGGTATCCGCTTCGGCGGCCAGCTTTTCGACGTAAATCACGTCGCCGGGCTGGACCCGGTACTGCTTCCCGCCGGTCTCGATCACTGCGTACATGTTTTTACCCTGCTTTCTTGACAGTCTCGCTATGAAAGGCGCGAAAATCGCTTCCTGCGCCGAAAGGGCGCACCTTTCCTATGCGGCACATGGTATTCTACCAGAAGTTTCGCGTGCTGTCAACTGTTTTTTCGGCGCTTATTTTACGAACACATACAAATATAAAGAAAAGAAATGCAGCACGCTGCCCGCCAGCACGAAAAAGTGGAACACCGAGTGGAAATACGGCTTTTTCGCGCCGATGCCGTACAGCGCCGCGCCCAGCGTGTAGGCAAGGCCGCCGGAAACGAGCAGCCACATGCCCGTGCGGTCAAAGTGCGCCCAAAGCGTTTTGACCGCGACGATGACCATCCAGCCGAGCGCAAGGTACAGCACCATCTGCGTGATTTTGGTTTTGTTGAAAAGCGTCAGCGTAATGGGCACGGCCGCCGCGACCACGGCCCAGGCGACGCCGACGAGCACCCAGCCGAGCACGGGGCGCGCCGGGACGATAACGAGCGCCGCAAGCGGCGTCAGGGTTCCGGCAATCATCGGGTAAATCATGGCGTGGTCGACAAGCCGCATGGCGCGCTTGCCGCGGTTCGGGCGCAGCGCGTGGTACACCGAAGAGCACGAGTACATGGCAATCATCGTAAGCCCGTACACAAGCCCCAGCACCGCATAATCCCACCGCCGCGCAAGGACGGCGCGCACAAGGCAGAGCACGAGCGCGACGACGGACAGACCGCCGCCGACCATATGGGAGATGGAATTGAGCCAGTCCTCCCGGCGCGAATAGTTCGCAAGCTTGATTTTGTCAAGATACCCCATGACAAACTCCTTCCCGGGCGGCGCAGGATTTCGTTTCGCCGCCTGACGCCCCCTACGATAGTCCGCGCGCCGGAAAATTGCCACCAACTCCCGGTTGCGGCCGAAAAAATCCCGCAACCGGCGGTTGCGCACCGGTTGCGGGCGAACGGGTTTCTGAACAGCCGACGCGCGGATGTTGCGTAAATGGCGCGCCTTGCGTTTTGCCGCCGCGATACGGCGCGCCGGCAAAGCGGCCGCCTAAATGCCCTCCATCACATGCATGGCGCGCAGCGTCCGGTCCCCAATCGTTTCCCGGACCGCAAAGGCGTAGGGCTCCAGGTACGTTTCGCCCGCCCGCCTTTGCAGAATCCCCTGCCGCTCCAGCTCGCAGAGGAACGCGTCGGCAAGGCGTTCCATCTCTTCGCCTGCGCGTTCGTCCGCGGGCGACTGCAAAAGCCGCGCAAGCCGGTCGGGCACGTCGGGAAGCACGCCGGTCTCGCGCGCGGCGCGGAACTGCCACTTGTAAAACGGGCTGTACCGGCGCGCCAGCAAAAACAAAAGGTGCAGCGCGTGCGTCACAAATTCATTGCGCGCAAGCGCCGCCGCGCCGGGCTCGCCGTGCCGCAGGCAGCGCGTAAAATTATACTGTCCGCTCTGCGCCAAAAAGCACAGAACCGCCGCCAGCTTTTTGCGCCGCACGTCCTCGGGATAATAGGCGCAAAGCGTTTTTCGCACCGCGGAAAACGCGCCCTCCCCGTCGTAAAACACCGCGCCGTTGGAGGCGTTGGCCAGCGCATATTCCGGCGTGTAGAGCCACTCCTCGTTGGTTTCGGGCGCGCGGGGCAGGCCGATAAGCTCGCGGTAGAAGTCCGAAATGCGAAACACCCCGACGCGGCTGTTGCCATAGACGCTGTGCTGCTGCATTTTGACGCCGAGAAATTCCCGCGGCAGCCGGTTGTAAGCGCGCATCAGCCGGAAGCCGAAGTCCGCGTCCGCCGCGTCCGTCAGCCAAAAGCAGAAGCCCGCCTCAAAATCGTGGTCGCGGGAAAGTGCGTCGTCAAAGCCGAAGCATTCAGAGCCAAGGCCCACAAGCCCCGCCGCCACGCGCCCCTTTTCGGCGGCGAAATCGGTTTCCAGAAGCGGCAGCCCGTACGTTTCAAAGTACCGCCGCGCCAGTTCAAGCCCCTGCATACAGCCGGTCCGCCCTTTCGTCCAGTTCTTTTCGGATGCGGAAAAACCCGTAATACCCGAACGCCTGCGCCGCCTTTCGGCAAACGAAGGCGTAATAGCCGTCGCGCCTTGCCGCGGGGTCGTCCAGCAGCGCAAGCGCTTCCATAAGCTTCGCCTCCACGGCCTGCTCGCCCTTTCCCGCCGCCGCCAGGAGATCGGCCAAATTGAGCTTCGTCACGGCGCGGTCGGGCTCGGTGTGCGGGTTCTGCTCCAAAACGGCATACGCGCGTTCGTACAGCCGCTGCGCCTCGTCAAAGCGCCCGAGCTCGGTTAAGGCGGTCGCCTTGTTGTTGTAAAGTCCGGCGCGCTGCAGGTCGTTTTCGGGCAGCTCGGCCTCATAGACCGCCTCGACGCGGGCATACAGCGCCAGCGCGCGGCGCGGGTCGCCGAACGCCTTGCAGGTCGTCGCCGCATTCAAAAGGATGGTCGCCGCCGAAACGAGCCCGCCGACGCCGAGTTCATCTATGAGCGCAAGCCCGCGCTCCACCGCCGCCATGCCCCATTCCCGGTCGCCGGTTTTGCGCGCAAGGCCCATCACCTCGCTTTGCACGGAGAGCTCGCCGCGCTTGTCGCGAAGCGCCTGCGCCTCCGCGACCCAGTACACAAGCAGCCGCTTCGCCCCGGCGTTGTCCTCCTTGGCAAGCAGGCTGTCCAGCTTGCCGAAAACCTGCTCGACGGGAATATGCCCCTCGGGCGCGTCGGGGTCCGGGTAATAAAATTCCTTGCCCCCGCAAAGCGCGCAGGCGGGCTCCTTGTAATCAAATGCATCCAATGCGGCCATGTCGGTCCTCCTGTTCGGCGGCGCGCGGCACAGCGGCGCGCGCGAAGCGTCTCTTCCCGTATCATACCGGATTCCGGCGGATTTGTCAATAAACAATAATAGGAACTTTTACTGATAAGAGGGTGAGACGCCCCATTTCCGCCGCAGGGGGCAGCTCCCATTTCCGCCGCAGGAGGACAGTTCCCATTTCCGGCGCAGGGGGGGCAGCTCCCATTTCAGCTGCAGGCGGCCGCCCCCCATTTCCGCCGCAGGGGGACACCCCCATTTCCGGCACAGGGGGCAGCCCTATTTCCGCCGCAGGGGGGACACCCCCATTTCCGGCACAGGGGGTAGCCCCATTTCCACCGCAGGGGGACACCCCCATTTCCGGTGCAGAGGAGGCTGCCCCGCTCCCCCGCGGCGGGCGGGGAACATCCGCGTTCCAATCGGGTCGAACATCGTATACCCGCTTCCCCCGCGGCAGAGCGGGAAACGAAAGAAAAGGCTACGGGTGGGGTACGGTTTCCTGCCGCCGAGACTGCCGCCGTACCGGCGGCGCAGCAGCTATGGGGCGGTTTTCCGCCCTCGGGGACGATGCGGCAGATTGAAATTCGGAAACGGACGCGACGGTTTTCCGCCGCAGGGGAGGCCTGCGCTGTGCGTTGGAATTTAGAAGCTGGCAGGACGGCCTTCCCGCCGCAAGACCGCCCAAAGCAGGCAAAGGAAAGCGCTCGGGCGCGCCGCCCCTTGTGCGTCCCGCTTTCCCAAGCGGCGGGCGGTTGCCCTTTGGCGCCGCGCCTTTTTCACAAAGCGGCAAACGGCGGGCGGCAGGCAAAACGCGGCCCGCGCCAACAAACGAATTTACTTTTTCCGGAAAATGGTGTATAGTAAAGACGGAATCCACGCCGCTTCGGCGGCGGACTACGGGAGGCGTTCGTATGCGTTCGACGGTTACCAAATTGGCGATGGCGGCGACGGCGGCCGTTGCGTCCAGCGCGCTCGGCGGGGTCATTTACCGCCACATGCGCTACAAAAAAATCCAGCCCAAGCCCTTAAAGGCGTATGACGAGCTGCGGCCGGGCGATGCGCGCGAAATTCACCTGACCGCGCACCGCGGGCTGTCGGCCGTCTGCCCGGAGAACACCGCGCCCGCCTTTTTGGCGGCGGGCAAGGCCGGGTTCTACGCGCTGGAATGCGACACGCACTGCACGACCGACGGCGTGTGGGTCGTGCTGCACGACGGGCAAATTAAAACGATGTTTGAGGGCAGCGGCGACGTCAAAACCTATTCCTACCCCGAAATGCTCGAGAAGAAGATGGTCAACGGCGCGAACATCGAAAAATATCCCGGCACGCGCATCTGCACGCTGCAGGAATACATCGACATCTGCAAGACCTACGGCTGCCGGCCGATGATTGAGGTCAAGGACCCGCGCACCGAGAAAATGGCGTCGCTGTACGCGCTTTTGCGGGAAAACGGCATTTTGGAAAGCTGCATCCTCATTTCGTTCCACATCACCGTCCTGCGCGCGCTGCGCGAGCTAGACAAAAACCTGGAAATGTGGTACCTGGTCGAGTACATCACGAAGAAAAAGATTGCGGCCGCAAAGGAAATTGCGGCGGGCGTGGCGTTTTGCGCGCAATACAACGCCCAGCGGCCCGAGGCGATTCGGAAAATCCACGAGGCGGGGCTGACGGCCGCGTGCTGGACGGTGGACTCGAAGGAGCTTTTGGAAAAAATGATGGACGCGGGCGTGCGGTACGTCACGACGAATTCCATTTTGCCGACCGCGGCGGCGCGCGACGCGCTGACGGCGGAAGCAAATAGATAATTTTTAACTACTACGGTTTTGGAGCGAATTTCCTATGACATCCTTTTGCCCCCTGTTCTCCTCCAGCAAAGGCAACGCCGTTTATATCGGCGCCGAGGGCGGCGGCGTTCTGGTGGACGCCGGCCGGTCCTGCAGGCAGCTGGAGGCCGCGCTGCACAACATCGGCGTTGCGCCCGACAGCCTGCGGGCCGTGCTTGTCACGCATGAGCACAGCGACCATGTGCGGGGGCTGCGGGTCTTCGCCTCCAAATACCACACGCCGGTCTACGCCACCGCGGGGACGCTGGAGGCGCTCGACGACCAGCGCATTTTGGACGGGAAATTCGACGCCTATGCCTTAGGGCCGGACGGTGTGGACTGCGGCACGCTGTTTGCGGCGGCTTTTCGCACCTCCCACGACGCGCGGGAGAGCTGCGGCTATGTCTTTACAGACGAAAGCGGGGCGCGCATCGCCGTTGCAACAGACCTCGGCGAGCTGACCGACACGGTCCGCGCCGCGCTGACGGGCTGCGAGACCGTGCTGCTTGAATCGAACCACGACGTTGGGATGCTCCAAAACAACCCGCAGTACCCCTACCCCCTAAAGCAGCGCATTTTGGGCGCGCACGGCCACTTGTGCAACGAGGCCTGCGCTGAAGAAGCCGTCCGGCTTGTCGGGACCGGCACGCGCCGTCTTTTCCTGGGGCATTTAAGCGAGCAGAACAACCTGCCGTTTTTGGCCGACCGCGTTACGGCGGACGCGCTGGAGGCGGCCGGCGCGGTGCGCGACGGGGATTTCACGCTGACGGTGGCAAGCCCCGTCTGGGCGGGGAAGGCGGTGCGGCTGTGCGCACGGTAACGGTTATATGCGTCGGCAAATGCCGCGAAAGCTATGTGCGCGAATTCTGCGCCGAATACGAAAAGCGGCTGGCGGCCTATTGCCGGCTGCACGCCGTCGAGCTGCCCGCCGAAAAGCTCCCGGAAAACCCGTCCGGCGCGCAGATTGCGAAAAGCCTCGAGCGCGAGGGAGAGCAGATTTTGGCGCGCATCCCGAAAAGCGCCTTTGTGTTCGCCATGTGCATCGAGGGGAAAAGGCTCTCGAGCGAAGCGTTTAGTCAAAAACTGTCTGCGCTGGCGCTGGACGGGAAAAGCGAGCTTGTTTTTGTGCTTGGCAGCTCTTACGGGCTGTCCGAGGAAGTCAAGCGGCGGGCGGACTTCCGGCTTTCAATGTCGGAAATGACCTTTCCGCACCGGCTTGCGCGCGTGATGCTTTTGGAGCAGCTCTACCGCGCCTTTCAAATCGAGGCCGGAGGGAAATACCATAAATAGATGTTAGCATCTGACCTTCATAGCGCGGACAATTTCCGGCTTTTGCGCGTCTTACAATACGGATGAACCGGCTTTTTGGGCCGGAAAGGGGATAGCGATGAAGTTCCAAAACGTGGCGATCTGCGATTTGCGCAGCTACAACACGCCCGAAGCCGCCGCGTCGGTCGAGGCGGTGCACAACGCGGCGCTGGTGATTTTGCCGAAAGGCTGCGACGAGCAGACCCGCCTGGCGCTTGCAAAAATCAAAATGAAAAACGTCGCGTCCACCGTTTACGCAGACGCGGACACCGAGCTGCTCACCTTTAACGGCAACACGACGCTGACCGCCGACCACCTCCCCGACGGAGACAGCATCGGCGTTGTCAACGGCACCGTGACCATTCTGCCGCTGCCCGAAAGCAAGCGGCTGTCGCTGATTGTCAACGGCGCCGCCGTCTGCGACAAGCGCAGCGCCGGGAACGTCAACTTTTTGGCCGTCAACGGCACCGTCAAAACGCTCGATTTTTCCAACGCCGAATTTCTGCCGGACCCGGCGGTGCTGCCCGCCGAACGATTCGCATCCGACACGGACAACTGCTACTACGGGCGGCACGTCTTTGTGCCCGCGGTCCCGCCCACGGCGCGCGGCGAGGTGACCGCCGACCTGGTGGTCGCGCACCCGAGCGTGCAGAAAAGCGCGCTGACCTTAAGCGCGGACGCCGTTTTGTACGCCGACATCAGCAGCGACCTTCTGTTCAAAAAAGACATGGCCGAATTTCGCCTGTCCGAGGGGCTTTTGGCCGCCGTGCCCGGCAAGCTTGCGCTGATGAACATCGCCAAGCTCTATATCGAAAAAGACGTGACCGCCGAAACGCTCCTGCAAAAGGTCTGCCTGATAGCGGACGTCGCGTACCTTCGCGCGACAAAGGAGACGTTTGACGCGGCGCAGCTTTTGGCCCACAATGTCGCGAAAATCCGGAAGCGATGAACGCGCAGCAGAAGGCGGAGGCGTTCGATGCCGTCTATGACGCGCTGTTTTCGGACGTGTTCGCCTACTTTAATCTCTGCTTTGGCCCGCAGGAGGCCGAGGACCTCTGCCAGGAGGCGTTTTTGCGCGTGTGGCGTGCGATTGACGACGAAAAGCCGCCCGACAACTGGCGCGCATGGGTGTTCCGCTGCGCGGTGAACCTGAAAAACGACTATCTGCGCAAAGCCTATCAGACGCGCCTTACGCAGCCGCTCGATGAAACGCTGCCCGACGAAAGCCGTCCCGACGACCCGGCGCGGCTCGCGGTACAGCAGGCGTTTTCCGCACTCCCGCGGGACGAGCGCGAGCTTTTGGCGCTCAAGGCCTTCGGCTTTCGCAGCGAGGAGATGGGCGCGGCGCTCGGCGTGAGCGCTTCGGCGGCGCGCACCCGGCTGCAAAAGGCAAAAGCACATTTCGCACAACAGCTTGACAAGGAGGAGACACCGTATGACCGCACCTGATTTGGACCGCGCGCTGCAAGACGCGCTGGCCGCGTACCGCCCGAGCGCCCGGGTAAAGGACCGGGTGCGCGCGCGTCTTCGGCGCGCGCAAAGCGGTGTTTCGGTGCTGTTTGTGGCCAAGGACAGCGGAAAAATCCTGGAACGCCTGTTCCGCAAGGTCGACAAGCAGTTTCAGAAAATCGCGTAAGCAAAGCCCGATACAAACAACGGAAAACAGGGCCGGCTGCCAAAATGCAGCCGGCCCTGTCCTGTTTTTCCGCTTACCGCAGCGCAGCCGCAACCGCGTCGCGCACGGCAAAGCAGCCCGCCATATTCGGGTGCAGGCCGTCGTAGGTGTAGTCGCCGCGCAAATTCCCGTGCTCGTCGGCAAGCAGCGCGGTCAGATCCAGAAACCGTACGCCCTCCGCTTCGGCGACGGCGGCAAGCCGCGCGTTAAGCGCGCGTATGGCCGTGTTGTCCCGCCCGCGCAGCTGGTAATTTTCGTACGCCGATTCGCGTTTGGCCGCCGTCGGGTAGACCGCCTCAAGCACGACGTTCGTCCGCGGGCTTTCCGCGCGGAGCACCCGGATAATCTGCCGGACGTTTTCGGCAATTTCGTCCGGGGTCTTCCCCTGGTTTAGGTCGTTGGTGCCCATGAGCAGCACCACATTGCGCGGGTAAAGCAGCGCGACGGTTTCCCGCGCGCGGGCAAGCATATTGTCGGTCGTTTCGGCGCTGATGCCGCGGTTCAAAATCGGCGAGCCCGTCTCACGGCTGAAATCCGCGTACAGCTCTTCGACCGGACAAAGCTCTGTAATGGAGTCCCCGAAAAAGACCGTCGAATCCTCGGGCGCTTCTTCGCAAAGCGCCGCATAATTTTCGGTTTTGCGGGCAATGTCCCGGGGACCCATCCCCGACACAAAGCGCACGACAACCCCCGCGCACGCCAGCAGCACGCCGACCGCCACCGTGGGCAGCGCCGCGCCGAGCAGCGCATATTTCCATTTCTGTGCCGCGCTCATGTGCGCGCCTCCCCCATGGCTTCCGCCAAAAATTGCAGGGTGTCCGCAAGGCAGTCCTGCGCGTTTTTCTCATGCAGGCGCATCGGGTATTCATGCATAACCTCGCCGTACTGCGTCTTGTCAAAATACCGTTCGGCCGTTTTGACCCCGACCTCCCGCAGGCGCGCGCCGAGCGCGCGGCCGTGGCTTTCAAACGAAAACGTGTTGCCGTCGGTGATGTAGGTCGGGACATAGTCGCGCGTCACAAAGCGCGGAACGGTGACCGTGTCGAGCAGCGGGGCGTTTTTCCAGTCGCGGCGCCCGAAATAGCTCCAGCCGATGCGGCTGATGAACAGGCGCAGCACGCGGTTTTGGATGCCGAACATCCGCTCTAGGTCATACGGCCCGCAGTACAGCAGCGCGCACCGCAGCGCGTTTTTCGCAATGGGCAGCGCAATGCCGAGCCGTTCGGAAAACGCCGGGTTCGTCGCAAGCAAAACGGCCTGCGCGGCCATGTGCGCCCCGGCGGAATCCCCGGCAAATGCAAGCCGCGCCATGTCGAGCGGCGCGCCGGCGGCGGCATGCTTCTGCAAAAAGCAAAGCGCGTCGGCAATTTGGAAAAGCGGCGCGGGATACGGCGCTTCGGGCGCCCATTCGTAGTTCATCGCCGCAACGGCGTAGCCGTTCGCCGCAAGCGTTACGCCCCAGTTTTTCACGCCGTTTTTGTCGCCCGCCACAAACGCCCCGCCGTGCACCCACAAAACAAGCGGCGCGCTTATTACGTCCTTCGGCAGATACAAATCGAGCGTATTTTTGCCGTAGTCGGACGGGTAGACAAGGTCTCTTTGCACCGTCACGCGCGCCAGAAGCGCCGCCGCGTCGCCGGGCAGCTCGACCGGCTCTTCGGAAGGCCCTCGGCGCAGTCGTTTGACCACCGGCATCGGCGAACAGAAAAAGTAGACGATATAGCCGGCTCCCGCCAAAAGCAGCGCGCCGGCGGCGACCAGGCAGCCGATTGCAAAGCCCGTCATGGCGTTTCCCTCCTCAGTCGTACCGCCCGGCGAACAGGCGCTCGGCCTCCTCGCGCGGGAGCTTGCCTTCGTTTACGTCGGCCATAATCTGCACGTCCCGGTCGCGCAGCTTGTATTTGAACAACAGCGGCAGCCCCAAAAGCTGGCCGACGATGGGGAACCAGCACATGCCCGCGAACAGGCCCGCCTGCTGCGCCTCGTTCATCATCGCGCCCGACTCGCTGTCATAGCCGATGAGCATCAAGAGGACGCCCGCAAGCGCCGTGGCGACCGACGAGCAGAATTTGTTGGTGAACGACTGCATGGCGAAGGTGATGCCCTCTTTGCGTATGCCGGTCTTGTAGCAGCCGTACTCGACGCAGTCCGCGGGGATGGCGCTCATCAAAATGCTCGGGATAATGGCGGCGTCCAGCGCGCAGACCAGCAGCGCGACCATCAGCCACTTGTTTTCGTAGCCGACAAAATACAGCGTCCCGTAGGAAAGGATGACCAGCACCATGCACACGCGGTAGATGCTGATTTTGTTAAAGCGCTTCATCAAAAGCGGCGCGCACAGATACAGCACCGCCGAAAACGGAATGGCGACGAGCATAATGGTCGTTTCAAAGCGGATGTCATGCAGGCAGTGCTTTGTGAAATAGGTCAGCACGGAAATGAAGGTGCTGCCGGAAATCAGGCGGTACACAATGAAGTAGCGCAGGTACTTGTTGCCCTTGACGTATACCCACATGTCGCGCAGCGTCGCGTTCTGCTCGCGCTCCTTTGCGGTCGGGCGGTGCCGCTCCTTTGCAAGATGCACAATCGGCCGCATGAACAAAAGCCCGAGCGCGCTGACGGTAATGGCCGTGTACAAAAAGCCGACGCGGTCGAAAATCTGCACCAAAAAAAGCGACGTCAGCGCCGTGGCAATCGCCCCGCCGATACCGGCGATGGTATAAATGTTGCCGCGTTCGCGGATGTTGTTGGTCATGGTCGTGACCAGCGAGAAAATCGGCACGTCGCACATGGTGTACAACAGGTCCCAGATGAGGTAGGCCGCCACCGCCCAGGTCGCCTTGACGCCCTGCGCCGCGTCGCCGGGAACGGCGAACAGCAAAATGGTCCCGACGGGCAGAATGAGCGTCGAGAGGTTGAGCCACGGCCGGAAGCGGTTGCCGCTTTTGAAGCGGACCTTGTCGACGACCACGCCGAACAGCGTGTCGTTGACCGCGTCCCAGAATTTGCTTGCGGTCAAAAGCACCGTGACAATGGCGGTCGAAATGTGGACGTAATCCGTCAGGTAAATCATCAAATAGCGCGAAATCATGCTGTAGATGAAGCCCTGCCCGAGAAAGAACACCCCGTAGGCGATGCGCTCAGAAACACGGGTCTGATTCGGATTTTTCAAAGTCGTCTCTTTCATTGCTTTGCCCCTTTTTCAATATCCAGCAGCGGCCGCAGCCCTTCTTCGCAGCCGTGGGCCTTGTTGCGCGCGTGCCAGAGCTTCCGGTGCTGCCGTATGCAGCGTCCGAGTTCTTTTGCAAGGTCTGCCGGGCGCGTCCCAGAAAGCATCCATGCGCGGGTCTTTGTCATGCACGCGGCCATCAAAATGCCGTTGCGCACCTCGGCAAGCGCCGTCTTTCCCTCGGCCGTCTGCGGCCGCGCGGCCGAAAGCGCTTCGTCCGCTTCTTCTAAAACCGCAAGCACCGCCGCAAAGTCGGGCGCCTTTTGCTGCTCGTAGCTGCGCAGGTAGTCGGCGACAAACGCCTCTTTCGAGAAAAACGACTGGCTTTTTACCAGCAGCTCCACCGTCGCAAGATACCGTTCTCGCGGGACAAGCCCCGTGGTGAGCACCGTCGAGGCGAGCGTCCGGCACGGCAGGCGGAATTCCTCTTTCCGGTCGTAGGTGCCGGCCGCAAGCAGCGCGCGCCCCATGACGCCGGCGCTGTCGCAAAATACAAGCCGGTCGAGCGCCTCGGCAACCTCGGAGGGCGCCGCGCCGCGCGGGTTCCAGGCGTACGCCGCCCCGGCAAGAAAGCCGGGGTAGGACACGGGCAGGTACTGCAAATGCCCGCTGTCGCCCCAGTCGGTCATCAAAAGCCCCTCGGCCTTGTACCGATAGGCGGCGTCGGCCGCAGAAGCGGCGCAGGCGAACATGTTGTCGGTCATGCCGGTAAACGAAAGCCAGCTGTTCGTCCCCGGGCACACGCAAAACGGCCGTCCGGCTTCGGAAAGCCGCCGGGCGCGTTCGGAAAACGGGTGTTCGCGCTCATAGCCCCAGTCCAAAAGCAAAATGTCCTCGTCGAGCGTTTGCAGCGCCTCGTTTGAAGAAACGGCGACGTCATCCCACATCGCCATGCGCAGGCCCCTGTTTTGCAGCCGGGCGTGCAGGCGGTTGGCGTACGCCGTATAAAGCGCTGCCCGGTCGCCGCCGCGGTTTTTGCCGAAGCACAGCTCAAACGGCTCGTCTAAGCACGCGTTGACAAGCCCGCTTCCGAAATTCGGCAGCAGCTCGCCGAAAAGCCGGTCAACAAACGCAAGGCTTTCCGGGTCCTCGGGGTCGAGCGTCGTCGGCGGGAAGCTGTGGCCGTAAACGGAAAAGCCGTCCGGGCATTCCGCAAGCGGGCGCAGCGCCGGCTCCGCAAGCCACCGCCCCATGTGCCCCAGGCCGTTCTGGCAGGGGACAAGGTCCACAAAGCGCGCGCGGCAGTAGGCGTCGAGCGTCCGCACCTCGGCGGGCGTCAGCGGGGTCTCGTCCGCCCACAGCGCGCCGAACGACGGGTAGGCAAAGGAGAGGCCCTCGATATACAGCTCCAGGTGGTTGAGCTTGCAGCGCGCAAGCAGGTCGACCGTCTCGCAAAGTGTCTGAAGCGTCGGGACCTTGCCGCGGCTTACGTCAAGCAGCACGCCGCGCAGCCGAAGCCCCGGCGCGTCCGCGATGTCGCAGCAGGGGATTTCCCGCCCGCCGCCGGCAAGCTGGCAAAAGGTGATTGCCGCGTAAAACGCGCCGCAGGCGGAGGACGCCGCCAGCGTCACGCCGTCGGGGCGCACCGTGAGGGTGTACCCCTCTTTTTCGAGCGCAGCGTCGCGCCGCACCGTCACGCACCCGTCCGCGCCCGTCCCGGCCGGAAACGCCGGGAACAAGGAGAGCGCCGTCTGCACGGCGGGCAGAAATTCCGGCTCGGCGGACACCGTGCAGCCAGCCGGAAGCAGAAAGACGCCGTCGCGTTCGGCAAAATGCCGCACGGCGGGAAACAGAAAGGCGTGTTCCATGCCGGGCCCTCCCTTAAAAGTAAACCGTCACAAGCGCCGTCCCCATCGGGGGCAGGCTGATTTCGAGCGTCACGCCCTCGTCCGTGTTCTGAAACGTCTGCGCCTCGCGCCGGAGTGCGGACGCCGCCCGCAGCGCGTCGAGCTCGCCTTCCTGCAAATACGCCGGCTCGCCCGCCTGCTGCCAGGCCTGCAGCGCATTCGCGTGCGCGTCGTCCACGCGGAAAATATCGGCGGCGACGCCGGGCTTTTCGGTTTGCAGGCAGACGCGCACGGTCTGCGCCTCGATGTCGTGCAGCAGGGAATTGTGGTTGACCGCAAGCAGCTGCACGGCAGAGGCGGCCTCGTTTTTCACCGCGTACACGTCGACCGTGTCCCCGCGCCCGACCTGCTTGTACAGCGCGCCGTCGAGCCGGTGCAGCAGCTCGTAGACGCGGTAGGGCGCCTTGGGCACGCCGTGCTGGGTAATAAGCCCGAAGCCGCCGTGGAACTCGCGCGCGTCCTGTCCGTTTTCTTCGACGATGTCGCAAAACGTCCAGAAGGAGTACCCCTTGACAAGGTCCACGCCGTCGAGCACCGTTTTGGCGATGAACGACGCGCCGAACGGGCCGTCCGATGCAAGTCCGGCAAGGCTGCCCCATTCCGTGTAGTACAGCGGCAGCCCGCGCGTTTCGGATACGGCGCGGCGGGTCATGCCGGTCAGCACCCCGCGCGGCACATGCGCCCAAATCTGCGACTGAAAAACGCTGTACTGCGCCTTGAAATCTTCAAACGCCTTGCCGCCCTCTTTGGCAAGCGCCAGCACGTCGCGCACGCGGTCGGCGTCGTCGAGCGGCAGCGGGTTTGCAAAATTCGCGCTGTCCTCCACCCCGTAGCCGAGCACCACGTCGGTCGGGTAATGGTGGGTGGTGACGAAATCGACCGGCGCGCCGCTTTCCTTGCAGAAATCGAGAAATTCCGGAATCCAGGCGTTGTTGGAGGTCGCCGGGCCACCGACGCGCAGCCGCCCGTCGCAGGCCTTGACCGCTTCGGCGGTCGTTTTATAGAGCTTGAAATATTCGTCCCGGTCCGCCGACCAGAAGCCGTACGGGGACCCCGGACCGCCGAGGTTCGGCTCGTTCCAGACCTCAAAAAACCATTGGCGCACCTCGTCGCGGCCGTAGCGCGCCAGAAGATGCTCGACAAACGTCCGGATAAACGCGCCCCACGCTTCATAGTCGGCGGGCGGGGAGGTGTTGCCCTTATAGTGAAAAATGGTGCTCGTGCCGCTTGCGAGCGCTGTGGGCATAAAGCTCAGCTCCACAAACGGCTTCATCCCAATGGACAAAAGGAAGTCGTAAATGCTGTCGATGTTGGAAAAGGAAAACTGCGGCCGGTCGGCGAACACCGGGTGGCGCACGACGCTCATGTCGTCGTCAAACAGCCCGTGAAAGCGCAGGTACCGAAAGCCCAGCTCCCGGCGGCAGCGCGTCAGCATGGCGCGGTAGTCCGCGCGCAGCGCCGTCGCGGCGTGGCAGCTGCCCACGCAGAATTCCCAGTAGCGGTCCAGCGGCCGCGTTTCGGCGTCGAGCGAAAGCGTAAAGTTCTGCATACCATCACCTGTATACGGATTCAAGGTCGTAGGAAAGATCGGCGACGACCGTTATAAGCGTGTAGGAAAAATCCGCCTGCACGCGCTCGCTGCCGGTCACGGTGACCGAGATGAGGCGCGTGTAGTCGTCGTTAAATTCGGCGACCAGCTTCCCGCCCGTGAGCGTGACGGTCGAGGTTTTGAGCTTGACGCTGCCGGGGGCGTCGGGCACGGCGTTTTTCACGCTTTCGCCGAGCGTCTGCGCGCGCGCCGCGTCCAGAATGTTGACATAGCCGCCGAGCGTCTGGCCGGTGTAGTCCGTTTTTTCGCAGTCGCGCAGCGTCACGGTGAGCGTTGTGCCCGCGCCCTGCACGCTTTGCACGTCGGCCGTCGCAAGCGCGGCGAGCGCCGCGCCGTTTTTGTCGTCGCGCTCAAAGGTCTCGCGAAAGGCGATTTCCGAATCGACCGTCGTATACTTCGGGTCGGAAAAATCAATCACCGCCTTGCTGCGAAGCCCTATCGTGCCGGACTTAAGCGACTGGCGCACGCTTTGGCAGGCAAGACCGCTGGCGGACAGCGCGCGGTTGTACGCGTCGAGCCATTCGGCCTGCGTCGCGGGGGCCTTGGCCCCTGCGGGCGCTTCGGTGGGCGCTGCGGCGGGCGCTTCGGTGGGCGCTGCGGCCGGCGCAGTCGTTGCGGCGGGCGCAGATGTCGCGGCGGGCTCCTCCGTCTTGCCGCAGGCGCACAGCACCGTGCCAAGCAGCGCGAGCGCGGCGGCAGCGCAGCATAGGCGTGTAGAAAGCTTCATATGGTCGTTCCCCTTTCCGTTTTCGGCGAACATGAAGTTTGTTTGAACAGACAACTTTTCGCCGTTCTCCCGGTGTTTTTTGGTAATTGTATCGTACCACACCGATAAGAAAAAGAAAATCGCCTATTTTTCGGAAAATTATCGGTATTTCTTTTCTTTTTGCGAAAAATGTGGTATGCTTTGGGCAGACAAACCGGAAAGAAGGGCGGCTATGGACCTGTTCCACACCTACGACCGGCTGACCGCGCTCGACGAGGACGAGCAGGTCGGCTTCGCGTACTACAAAAAAACCGGGCAGTATCTGCGCTACACGGCGCTGATGTATCTGGAAAAGCACGGCGACAAAGCGGATTTCAACGCGCTGGAAACGGACGAGGCAAAAGCCTATGAGACACGGGTACTTGAGCGGCTGCACACGGGGCTTGCCGACGTGCTGCCCGAGCAGCAGTTCATCCCCGCGGGGACAAACGCCGAGCTGCAGCACCTGCCGCGGTATCTTGACATCGCGCCGCACCGCCACGACTTTTTCGAGCTGGTCTGCGTGCTGCGCGGGCACTGCCTGCACAAGGTCGAGCACGCCGCGGTCACCATGCAGCCCGGCGACGTGACCATCATCGCCCCGAACGTCCGCCACTACCTGCGCGCCGAGCCCGACTGCATGGCGCTGACCATCAAAATCCGCACCAGCACCTTTGACAACGCCTTTTCCGTCCTGATGCGCAGCGGCACGCTGCTTTCGGCGTTTTTTGCAAAGACCCTGTACGCGCGCCACTACCGCAGCACCCTGACCTTTCACTGCGGCAACGACGCGTATCTGCCGGAGCTGCTGCTTTACATGTTCCACCAGCAGCTTGAGAAAAAGCGCCATTACAACTATGTCATTGAGGGGCTTTTGTCCGCGTTTTTCCCGTACCTTGTGCAGAATTTCGAGGACCGCATCGAGCTGTCCGGCGAAGACGCACGCGACGAGCGGATGATTGCGGTGGAAAACTACCTGCGCCAGCACTATGCCGACGCGACGCTGCAAAGCACGGCCGAAAAATTCTATTTAAGCCCCGCGTATTTGAGCACGCAAATTAAGCGGCAGACGGGGCTGACCTTTTCGAGCATCCTGCGGCGCATCAAAATGGAGCACGCCGCCGAGCTGCTCAAAAGCACGGATATGCGCGTCGAGCAGGTCTGCGAGCATGTGGGCTACGCCGACCCCACGCAGTTTATCCGCACCTTCAAGACCTTTTACGGCATGACGCCGCTGCGCTATAAAAAGGAAGCGCAAAAAATCGACACATAAACGCCGCCCCGGCTTTTTGCCGGGGCGGGTCATTTGTTTTGGCTATTTGGTTTTGGCTTTTTGCTTTTTGCGTTTTATCGCCGCGCGCTCAATTGCCTTGACAATTTCGACGAGCGGCACAATGGAGAACGCCAGCAGAATGGCGACGGCGTATTCCAAAAAGCTGATGTGCTCAAACTCGAACGCGTCGCGCAAAAACGGGATATAGATAACCGCCGTGGTCGTGACAAGCGACGCGATGGTGGACAGCGCAAGGTATTTGTTGTGGCTGCCGCGGAAGGTCATCGCCACGGTGCTGCCGCGCTGCGAGCGCATGTTGAGCGAATGGAAAATTTCGCACAGCGACATGGTGAGGAACGCCATCGTCATGCCGTCGGTGCTGTCCGTAATCGCCCAGTTGCCCTGTTCAATGAAGTGGCCGATAAAGTACGCCGCCAGCGTCAGAAGCGAAATTAAGAAGCCCTGGTAGGCGACGTCGCCGCCCACGCCGCCGGCGAAAATGCCGTCGGAGGTCTTGCGCGGCGGGCGCTTCATAATGTCGCGCTCGCCCTTTTCCATGCTCAGCGCCAGCGCCGGGAACGAGTCGGTCACCAGGTTAATCCACAAAAGATGGACGGGCTTTAGGATGGTGAAGCCCAGCAGGTTCGCAAAGAAGATGGACAGAACCTCGCTTAGGTTCGACGCCAGCAGGAACTGGATGGACTTGCGGATGTTGTCGTAAATGCGGCGGCCCTCGCCGACGGCGGAGACAATCGTCGCGAAGTTGTCGTCGGCCAGCACCATGTCCGCGACGTTCTTCGTCACGTCCGTACCCGTAATGCCCATGCCGACGCCGATGTCCGCGCTCTTGATGGACGGCGCGTCGTTGACGCCGTCGCCGGTCATGGCCGTAACCATGCCGTTCGCACGCCAGGCGTTGACAATGCGGACCTTGTGCTCAGGCTGGACGCGCGCATACACGGAATACTGCTTGACGCGCGTTTTGAATTCCTCATCGGAAATGTCGTTGAGCTCCGCGCCGGTAATCGCCTCGGACGCGTCCTGAATGATGCCGAGCTCCTTGGCGATGGCGACGGCGGTGTCCTTATGGTCGCCGGTAATCATAATGGGCCGAATTCCCGCGCTGCGGCACTCTTCAATCGACGCCTTGACCTCCGGGCGAACCGGGTCAATCATGCCCGTAAGCCCCACGAACGCAAGCTCCTGCTCGAGAGACTCGGGACTCTGGTCTTCGGGCAGCGCGTCATAAGTGCGCACGGCGGCGGCCAGCACGCGCAGCGCGCGGTCGGCAAAGCCCTTGTTGGCCTGCAGCACCGCCTCGCGGTCCGCGTCGGTCAGCGGGACGTAGGCGCCGTTTTTGAGAATCTTCGTGCAGCGCCCCAGCACTACGTCGGGCGCGCCCTTGGTGCATTGCAGGATGCCGTCGGACGTTTTGTGCAGCGTGGACATCATTTTGCGCGACGAATCGAACGGCGCTTCGCCCACGCGCGGGGCGGTTTCCAGCATCTCGTTTTTATTCAGCCCGAGCTTCAGCGCATACGCCACGAGCGCCGCTTCGGTCGGCTCGCCGACCAGGTTCCCCTCGCGGTCGATGTTGACGTCGGTACACAGCGCCATGCATTTCGCCAAAAGCGCTTCGTCCTCGCCGTAATGCTCGACGACGGTCATTTTGTTCTGCGTCAAGGTGCCGGTCTTGTCCGAACAGATAATCTGCGCGCAGCCGAGCGTCTCGACGGCGGTCAGCTTGCGGATGATGGCGTTCTTTTTCGACATGTTCGTCACGCCGATGGAAAGCACCACCGTCACAACGGCGGCAAGCCCCTCGGGAATGGCCGCCACGGCCAGGGACACGGCAATCATGAAGGTGTCGAGCAGGAAGTCGAAGCCGAGCGCGCCGACGGTGAAATATTCCCGCACGACGCCGAAGGCGAAGATGAACACGCAGATGCCCAGCACCACATAGCTTAAAATCTTGGACAGCTGCGCAAGCTTCTGCTGCAGGGGGGTGCGCGATTCCTTCGCCGCGGACAGCGCGCCGGCGATTTTGCCCATTTCGGTATCCATGCCCGTCGCCGTCACCACGGCGCGGCCGCGGCCGTACACGACCGACGAGCCCATGTACATCATGTTTTTGCGGTCGCCTAAGGGCACGTCCTTTTCGTTGCCCAGACCCAGCGCCCCGACGAGCTTGTTGACCGGGACCGATTCGCCCGTGAGCGCGGCCTCCTCGATTTTCAGGCTCGCGCACTCAAAAATGCGCGCGTCCGCGGGGACGGCGTCGCCTGCCTCGAGCAGCACGACGTCGCCGACGACAAGGTCGGCGCTCGGGATATGTTTAACCTCCCCGTCGCGCAGGACCTTGGAGGTCGCCGCCGCCATTTTCTGCAGCGCCTCAATCGCCTTTTCCGCCTTGCTCTCCTGGTACACACCCAGAACCGCGTTGATGATGACCACGGCCAGGATAATGAGCACGTCCGTCGGGAATTCGTGCTCCATTGCCGACGTAATCCCCGAGACCACCGCCGCCGCAAGGAGGATGATGATCATCGGGTCGGCGAACTGCTCGAGGAAGCGGCGAATCAGGGATTTTTTCTTCCCTTCGGCAAGCTTGTTCGGTCCGTTTTTGGCAAGCCTGTCGGCCGCCTCCTTCGCGGACAAGCCCTGTTCGCTGCTGTCAACCGCCTCGAACACTTCCTGGGGGGACTGCAAATAGGTCTGCATACTGTTACCTCCTGTAAAAGGATAAAACGAAAGACCTCCGGCCCACGCAAAACGCAAGCCGAAGGTCTCGCCACCTAAACCGATAGGCTCGCCGGCCAGCCGAAACGGCAGGATGTTGACCGGCGAAAAGCCGAACGCCGAAAGACGCCCGAGCTTGCGGCTACTCCCCTTCTGAGGATCTTTACGTCTTGAGCATAGCACGATAATTGACAGTTGTCAAGTATTTTTTTCTTTTTTATTCCGCTTCTTCCGCTTTCGCGGTCTCCCGCAGCAGCGCCGTCTGCTTTTCCGACGCGCCAGAGAGCTGCGACGCGTCCGCCCCGGCAGGCAGTATATAGAGAACGCCGCTTGTGCGGTAATTGTCCGCAAGGCGCGCTTCCACCGCCGCCGAAGCCGCCGTGTAGAACGCCGCGTCGTCCATCGCGGCCGCATAAGCCGTCTCGCCGAGCGCGTCGCCGTCGGAAAGGCCGTCCCGCGTCAGTTCGACCGCCGCAAAGTCCGCCGCCGAGTCGAAAATCCCGCCGCCGTACGCCGCCGCGTCGCCCGCGGGCACCGCGGAAAGGGGCATGGCCACCGCCAGCGGCACGTCGCGGGCCGCCTCCTTTGCGCGTTCAATAAATCGCTGCAAAACGGCGTTGCGCGAATAGGTGCTTTCCGTCTCGCCCGGGAACGCCGCCTGTTCGGCGCGGTCGCCCGTCGGGAACTGGACGGCGTCCAGCAGCACCATGTCCGCGCCGAATTCGACGGCGCTTTCCACGGCGGAAAGCAGATAGGTCACCGCCGCCTCGGAATACGGGTTGAGCCACGGCTGCCCGCCGCTGCGCGCGGGCGCGTCGAGCCATACGGTCGCGCCGTCGCGCTCGGTCACGGCGCAGCCCGGCAGCAGGGACGCCGCCAAGGGGTCGCAAAAGCAGTACACGCGCGCAATCACCCGGTACCCCTGCGCTTTCAGCCGCGCCACGGTATCCGCCGCGCTGCTTGTCGCCGCCGACGCGCCGATTTCGCCGGCCGTCTCGTCGGCCTGCGTGCAGAGGCGGCCGTCTTTGTTTTTATAGTCGAGCAGCACCGCGTTCGCGCCGCTGTCGGCAAGCGTGTCGGAAAACAGCTCAAAGGCAATCCCGCCCCCGAGCTCTTCGGGCGTAATGTACAGCGCGTGGTACGTCCCGTCGAACTGCACCGCCGCACCGTCGTCGGAAATCGGGCGCTCGTACAGCGAAATGCCGACATACGCCGCCGCAAAGACCACGGCGAACACAACGACCATCGCCACGGCATACACGACGTTTGCCCGGCGTTCCTTTTCACGACGCGCGCGGGTCTCGCCTATGGCGTAGGTCGTCCCCGTGCGGCGGCTCGGATAATTTTTGGAAAACGAATAGTAGCTGCGCTTGCGCGGCTTCAAGTCGCGGTCGTGGAACATGCGGTTCCCCTCTCAGACACCCAATCCTCCGCCCGAAAGGCCTGTAAAGGCCAGCGCAAGGATGGAAACATACATAAACACGGCGGGCGTACCCCGGAATACGGCGGGGACGCGCTCGTTTTTCTCCAGCGCGCGCAGCCCGAAGTTAACAAGCAGCACTGCAATGACAAAGCTTATACCGGCGCCGATTCCCGCGCCGATGGCTTCAAAAACACCGAACGCCGCGCGGTAATTGATGAACGGTACGGCCAGCACCAGCGTGTTAAAGGCGGCGACGCCGAGCCGGCGCACCGTGCGCGGCCTGGCGCGGAAGCCGACGCGCACCACCAGAAGCGTTACAAGGTACAGCGCGACGCTTACGCCGACAAACAGCATCGCGTGCCAGAACACGTTGCTTTCGCGCACGGCAGCAAGCTGCTCAAGCAGCACGCAGACAACCGAGCTGAGCGTGGAAAGATAGACGATAAACAAGGTCAGCGGGAACAGCTGGCGGGGCTTGGCCGCCATGCGGACCGCCTCGTCCATCCCGTAGCCGCCGGAAAAAATCAGGTTTTGGAACAGGCAGGCGTACAGCGCCGCCGACAACAGGCTGCCAAGAATGCTCACGCCTCATCCCCGCCTTTCTCTTCCGTATCCGCCTCGGGCTCGGCGTTCGCGCCGTCCGGCTCGTCGGCCGACTGCGGCTGCGGCTGCGCCGCATACCGTTCGCGGTACGCGTCAAGCTCCGACAAAATCTCGTCGAATTCCGCCGTATAATCCGGCTGTGCGGCGGCCTGTGCCCGGCGCAGGGCGCGTTCGCTCGCCGTCGTGTCGGGCGCGGGGCTTTCCGCCCGGTTCGCGCGCTTCGCTGTGCGCTCGCGCTTCGGCTTTTTCTCCTGCTTCGCCCTTTCCGACGTCTTTTTTCTCCGGGCGGGCGTCTCCTGCGGCGCGTCGTCCGGCGTTTTCTCCTCATAGGGGTCAAAGTCCGTGTGCAAAAGGCTGCGCAGGGAGTCGACGTGGGATTCGGCGATTTCCCGCGTGTCGAACGCGCGCCCCGGCTGCGCCTCCGGGTTCTGCCGGCGCACAAGCGCCTGCACGCCCGCCGAAAGGAAGCCCAGCAGCACAAGCCCGCCGAACGGGTACAAAAAGCCCGGCAGCTGCACGGGAAGCCCCAAATCGAAGGAATACAGCGTCCCGCTGCCGAAAATCTCACGCAAAACGCCCACCAAAAGGCAGACCAGCGCGTACCCGGCCCCGGCCGAAACCGCGTCCGCGGCCGTCGCCGACAGCGTGTTTTTGACCGCAAAGCGTTCGCAGTGCAGCACAATCAGCGAATTGACCGCCAGAAGCGGCAAAAAGATGCCGGCGTTCTGCGTCTCGTTCGGCGCGAACTTTTCAAACAGCATAAAGACCGGGATGTTAATCAGCACCCCGAGCACCGCATACAGCGGCACGCGGAAATAGCTTTTCAGCTTTTTGAGCGCCAGGCACGCGAAAAGCTCAATACCGATAAGCTCCGCGCACGAAACCACCGCCAGGATGATGGCGGATTTTAAGGACACCGCCATGGCGACGACCGGCGCCATCCCAATCGCTTCAAACAGGACCGGGTTCTTGCTGCCGATGCCGCGCCCGAGCTGCCGGAAAAAGGCCTTGGTCCGTTCACGCATCGGCCGCACCCCCCTGCTGCAGCTGCGCCGCTTCTTCGCTTTCCTCGGCGCGCCGTTTTTTGCGGCGCAGCCGCGCCGCGTGCCGCCGCAAAAAGCCTGCGTCCGGCAAACGGTCAAACACCCCGGTAAGCGCCTCGGCAAGCAGCACGGCGAACATGACGCCCTCTTCATACGCGCCGAACCACCGGAACAGCATCGTAAACAGGCCGCCGCACGCGCCGAACGCGAGCCGGCCGTAAAAGGTCTTCGGCAAAAACGATTCCTCGGACAGCAAAAACAGCGCGCCGAACAGCAGCATGCCGCCGCAAAGCTCCATGGCCAGCGACTGTCCGCGCCCCGCGGTCACGCGCGGGAACAGCACCGCGCACAGCGCCGCCGTCGCCAAAAAGCCCGCCGCCGCCGTAAACTGCCTGGGACGGCGCACCAGAAGATACAAAAGCGCGCCCAAAAGCGCCAGCACGCAGCCGGCGCCCATCGGGCCCGGATACGACCCGAGCAGCACCGCCAAATAGTTGGAAAACGCCCCGCCGACGGTGGCGCGGTTTTCCAGAAGCTGCGTAAGGGAGACCCCTTCGGTAAACGCAAACGTCCCGAACGCCGGCACGCTTTCGCCGGGCTCAGGCAAAACGGGATAGGCGAACACATACTGCGGCAGGCAGACCGTCACAAAGGCAAGCCCCGCCGCCGCCGGGGAAAACAGCAGGCTGCGCGCCGTACCGAACGGGAGCTTCGCGACAAGCACCGCAAAGCCGTCGGCCAGCATCACGAGCCACGCCGGAGAGGAGGCGGGCAGACACAGCGCTATGGTAACGCCGATTACGACCGCCGAAAGGTCGCGCAAGGTGGGCTGCCGGCCGACGGCCTTGCGCCCGAGCGCTTCGCAAACGCAGGCGGTCAGCACCGAGACGCACAAAAGCCACAGCGCGCGCGAGCCGTAATAGTACCACGCCATGACCGCCGGCGCGGCCAGCATCACAAGCCGGTCGAGCATCTGCCTTTGCGTCGTGCGCAAAAGCGCCTTCATTTCTTCCGTAAACAGACGGCCGTCCGCCTGCGGCATTGTGTCCCGGGGCAAAAAACCACCTCGCTTTCCAGATATTTTGCATTGCAAAGCGCCGTTTCCCGTAATAGGATGAAATAGGCGCCCGCATTTGCGGCGCGCCCCGCAAAAAGGGGGTCGCCACCATGGAACTGCACCAAACCGATACCGTCCTGTTTGCCGCGCTCACGCGCGAGGACCTTTCCGCCTACCGGCTGACGTTCGACGCGCTGCGCGCCGACAGCGGCCGGACCACGCGCCTGCTGCGGGAAATCCTGCGCACGGCGCGCCGGACGCTTCGTTTTTCTCCGCCGGAAAAAGGGCGGCTGCAGGTCGATGTGCTGCCGCAGAAGGACGGCGGCTGTCTTGTGCTCTTTACCGTGCGCAAAAGCCGCCTGCGCGTTGTCGCCGCCCCGCCCGCGCTGCTGTTCACCACGAACGACACGGACGCGTTTCTGGACCTTGTCTGCCTGCTGCGGCACACACGGCCCTTTGCCGCGCACACCGCGCTTTACCGCACGCACGCCGGCTTTGCCGGACTTTTTTCCTTTCCGAACGCAGAAGAAGCCCGCCGCGGCGCGCGGCTGCTTTCGGAATTCGGCGCCGTGCGCGCCGCCGGACGGGAGACCCGCCGGCACTTAAACGAGCACGCGCGCGCCATCCGGTTCGACGTTCTTACTGCCGCGCCGCGGCCGCAAGCGCTTTGAACCGGGCGATTTCCGCCTGCATGTCCGCGCTGCCGAACAGGGCGCTGCCGGACACGAACACATTTGCGCCCGCCGCGGCAGCCTGGCCTATCGTTGCCGCCGAAATGCCGCCGTCAACCTGCACGTCCAGCTCGGGCACGCCCTGCCGGGCGCATTCTTCGCGCAGTGCGCGCAGCTTCGGGAGCATGTCCGCGCGGAAGCTCTGCCCGCCGAAGCCGGGCTCTACGGTCATCACAAGCACCATCGAAAGCCGCCGCAGATACGGGTACACCGCGTCGACCGGCGTGCCGGGCTTTACGGCAAGCCCCGCCTCTTTCCCGGCCGCCTCTATGGCGTCGAGCGTGGCGGCAACGTCGCTGTCCGCTTCCACATGAAACGTAATGCGGTCCGCGCCCGCCGCCGCGAAATCCCCGACGTAGCGCAGGGGGTCGCTGATCATCAGATGCACGTCGAAAAACAGCGGCGTCGAGCCCCGCAGACAGCGCACGACCGGCGCGCCGAGCGTGATATTCGGCACAAAATGCCCGTCCATCACGTCAATGTGCACCATATCCGCGCCCGCCGCCGCCAGGCGTTCGAGCGCTTCGGAAAGGCGGCCGTAATCGGCCGAGAGAATCGAGGGGGAAATGCGGTCTGTCATAAGCTTCTCCTTTGCCGTTACGCGGCGGCCGTCGTCTGGGCGGCCGTTGCTGCCGCTGCGGGCGCTGTTGCCGGCGCGGTCGTCGCGGGCGGGGCCGTTGTGGCGGGCGGAGCGGCGGTCGTCGCCGTTTCGGGCGCGGCCGTGTTTTGCAGCGCGCTGATGTAGTAGCCGTTTTCGCTCTCGCGCAGCGTCACTCGCATGTATTTGTCGGGTTCGGGCGCCACCATGTTGCCCTGCTCGTCCTGCGCCCACTGGTCGCCGCCGATGTAGCCGACGGTCAGCACAATCGTGTTGCCGCGCGTTTCCTTATCGACGACGCGCGGGGTATAGGTCGGCACGACGCCCGTCAGCGGGATGGAATAGGTCTGCTGCGTCGCGTCGTAGGCAAAGGTATAGCCGTACCCCTCGACCGTGCCGTGCTGCGGGGCAACCTCGGTTCCGAACAGCCGCACGAACGCGGCGGTCACGTCCGCCTCCGGAATGACCATGCCGTTGTCGTCGTAGTCGTACTGGTCGGGCGACAGGCCGCTGCGCAGAATGGACCAGATGGTGATGTCCAAAAGCTGCTCGGGGTCGGCCTGGGTCAGGTCGTCGAACGCCGCGGGGTCGTTCATCACGACCGGGGCGAGCAGCGTGTTGTATTCGTCGTAATTCCGGCTTCTTTCCACGGCGCTGCGGACGGCGGACACCCCGGCGACCAGCACTGTGACAACGCCGATGAGCGCGAGCACCGCAATAAGAAGCCCCAGGGGGAACGCCCATTTTCGCGCGCCTTTTTTATGCTTTGTTTTGGTCGTTTCCATCGCTCCAGCCTCTTTTCGTTCAGCGCACCTGCCCGTCGCCGTAAATTTTGTATTTGAAGCTCGTCAGCTGCGGCAGCCCCAGCGGCCCGCGCGCATGCAGCTTCTGTGTGGAAATGCCGATTTCCGCGCCGAAGCCGAAGCAGCCGCCGTCGGTAAAGCGCGTAGACGCGTTCCAGTAGACCGCGGCGGAATCCACCTCGTTTAAGAAGCGTTCGGCCGCTGCCGCGTTTTCCGTCACGATGCAGTCGCTGTGGCCGGAGGAATATTTCGCAATGTGCGCCACCGCCTCGTCCAGCGACGCGACGACCTTGACCGACATTTTGTAGGCCAGGTATTCGCGCGCCCAGTCGGATTCGTCCGCCTTTTCAATGTCGGGCAGGATTTCCCGTGCGCGCGCGTCGCCGTACAGCGTCACCTGCTTTTCGGAAAGCCGTTCGTAGACCGCCTTGAGCGCCGCTTCGGCGACCGCCTCATGCACAAGCAGGCTTTCCGCCGCATTGCAGACCGACACGCGCGACGTTTTCGCGTTATAGACGATGTCCGCCGCCATCGCAAGGTCGGCGTCCTTATCGATATAGATGTGGCAGTTGCCCACGCCCGTTTCAATGACGGGCACCGTCGCGTTGGCGACGACGGTGTGGATAAGCCCCGCGCCGCCGCGCGGGATGAGCACGTCGACGTAGTCGTTCATGCGCATCAGCGCACGCGCGCTTTCGCGGGAGGTGTCCTCCACAAGGCAGATGCAGTCCGCGGGCAGCCCCGCGCGCTCCACCGCGCCGCGCATGGCGCCCACAATGGCGGCGTTGGAGCGCACCGCCTCCTTGCCGCCGCGCAGAATGACCGCGTTGCCGGACTTCAGGCACAGCGCCGCCGCGTCGGCGGAGACGTTCGGCCGCGCTTCAAAAATCACGGCGATTACGCCCAGCGGAACCGATACCTTCTGCACGCGCAGCCCGTTGGGCCGCACAACCTCGGACAGCGTGACGCCCACCGGGTCGGGCAGCTCGGCGACCTCCAAAAGGCCCTGCGCCATGCCCTGCAGCCGTTCGGGGCTTAAGCTCAGGCGGTCGAGCATGGCGCTTGCCATACCGGCCTCCTGCGCTTTTTCAAGGTCCTTTGCGTTTTCCGCCAAAACAGCGTCCTGCGCTGCAAGCAGCGCGTCGGCCGCCGCTTTTAGCGCCCGGTTCTTTGTCTGCGTGCTTGCCGTCATCAGGGTGCGCGACGCCTGCTTTGCGCGCGCGCCGAGTGTTTCCAGAGTGTTCATACGCCGTCTTATTCCCCTTTCCTGCCTACAAAAAAGGTGCCGACCTGCTTGCCGTCAAGCGCCTTGTAAATGGCCTCCGGCGCCGTGCCGTTCATCACGATAACGTCCACGCCCGCGTCGCACGCCAGCTTCGCCGCGTGGAGCTTCGTGACCATGCCGCCGGTCGAAAACCGCGACCCGTGCCCGCCCGCAACGCGGAACAAATCGTCGGTGATTTCGCGCACCTCCGAAATGAGCCGCGCGTCCTCGTTTTCGGTCGGGTCGGCGTCGTACAGGCCGTCGGTGTCGGTCAAGATAATCAGCGCCTGCGCGCCGATGAGCTTTGCGACAATGGCGGACAGGCTGTCGTTGTCGCCGTAGACGATTTCCTCCACGGCGACCGAGTCGTTTTCGTTGACAACCGGGACCGCGCCGTATTCCAAAAGCTTTTCAAAGGCGTTGGACAGGTTCGCGCGCCGTTCCGGGTTTTCGACGTCGCTTTTCGTCATCAGAAGCTGGGCGACGGTGTGGCCGTATTCGCCGAACAGCTTGTCGTACATAAACATCAGCTCGCACTGGCCGACCGCCGCGGCCGCCTGCCGGCCCGGCGTGTCCTCCGGCCGTGCCTGAAGCCCGAGCTTCCCGACGCCGACGCCAATCGCCCCCGAGGTAACCAACACCACCTGCACGCCGGAATTGACAAGGTCGGACAGCACCGAAACGAGCTTGTGCATCCGCCGGATATTCGTTTTGCCGGTCGCATACGTCAGTGTAGACGTCCCCACTTTGACGACCAGCCGTTTCACATCCTTCAAAACTGCCAAAGGCTTACGCTCCCCAAACGCCGGCATGTTGCCGGGCATAGTTATAAGTATCTTAAGTATAACATAAAAGCGCCCGCTGCACAACCGGAATTTTCCGTGGCAGCGGGCGGGGCGCTTTTTGTTTCGCGGTTATTTTCCCCGGCTGCGGCGCAGGCGGAAGACAAGCACGGTCATGTCGTCGCGCCGGCCCGCGCCGCGGCCGGCGGCAAGCTCCAAAAGGCGTTCGGCAGCGGCCGGGCAGGGCTTGTCCCGCAGCGCCGGGAGGCTGCGCATAAGCTTCCCCTTGTCCGCGTCAAACACGCCGTCGGAGGCCAGCACGACCATGTCCCCGCCTTTGAGCGCCGCGGTTTCCTTTGCGAACCGCGTCTCGCGCAAAATCCCCGCCGGCAAAGAGGCGCGCCGGATTTCGCGGCACGCGCCGTCGTGCAGCACCAGCGATTTCGCCGCGCCCGCCTTGTAAAACACCGTTTCGCCGGTGTAGAGGTCAAAGCGCACCACGTCGAGCGTCGCGATGGACTCTTCGGCGGATTTGAGCATCAGCGCGGCGTTGACCAGGCGCAGCGCGCTGTCAAACTGCACGCCCGCCCCGCACAGCTTCGCAAACAGCGTGACCGCCAGCGTGCTGTCCACCGCGGCGCGCGCCCCCTGCCCCATGCCGTCGCTGAGCACCGCAACATAGCCGCCGCAGCCGTCGTAAAAGCTCTCGAAGCTGTCACCGCAGCGCTGCTGGGCCGTCGCCGCCCGGCGCGCCGCGCCGGTCTCCACGCAAAAGACCGTCCGCTCGCAAAAGGTCACGGTAAGCCCGCCGCCGTCCCGCTGCCGAAGCACCGGCGGCTCCAGCGGTCTGCCGGCCGCCGCCTCCAGCGCAGCGTGCAGCTCCTTTTTCGGCGGCGTGTGGGCGGCGTCGGCAAAATCGACATGCAGCTGCAGCCGGTCGTCCGCGCCGCAGACGCACCGGACCTCCGCCGCCGGGCAGCCGAGCTGTTCGCGAAGCGCCGTTTCGGCCCGGCGCGCCGCCGCCTCGTCAAAGCGCAGCTCGGCGCTCAGCTCCGCGGAAAACGTCCGCAGCATATCGCAAAGGCTGTCGAACTGCTCCGCCGTCACCCGGCGCACCTCGTTGATTTTCAGCTGCGCCGCCGCCCGCTCCGTCGTGCGGATGTATTGGCTCGTCAAGGCCTCGCACAGGCTCGTCGCCTTAATGCACCGGCCCGAAAGCCGGGCGGGCAGGGCTTTCGGCGTCAGCGCCGCCGCGCGGGAAAGCATGCCGCAAGCCGTCCGGAAATCGTCAAGCGTCTGCGCGCGCGTTTGGGCGCCCCAGCAGAGCTCGTGCCGGCCGCAGCCGGTGCAGACGGCCTCATACACCCGCGCCGCAACCGCCGCGCTCCGGTCGTCGGCGGGCGTTTCGAGCATGGCGGATACGGACTTGACCGACTGCGCCATTTCATCCACGGCATGCACCGCCCCCGAAAGCCGGGCGCACAGGGCCTGCGTTTCCGGCGACGGCTGCGTCTGTGCGGGCCGCAGGGAAAGACGCTGCTGCACCGCGCCCAAAAGCGCCGACGGCGCCAGCAGAAAAAGACCGGTCCCCAGCGCCGCCTCCGCCGCGCGCGCCGCCTCGCCGCCGGTCAGCAAAAGGCCCGCGCCGAGCGCCAAAAACCCGGCCGCCGCCGCTGCCGGACGTTTTTCCCGGGCGGCAAAGCCCGCCGCAAGCCCCGCCGCGCCGTAGCTCAGCGCCGAAAGCCCCACAGCCGGGTCCAAAAGATAGACGCAGGCGGCTAGTCCGCCGGCCGCCGCCCCGCCCGGCACGCGCAAAACCTGCGCGGCAAGCAGCACCAGAAAAACGGTCACAACGCGCGCGGCCGACACGCCGAAAACCGCCGCGTCCGACACGCTCAGCAGCAGCAAAAAGGCCGCCGCCAGCGCCGGGAACAGCGTCTGCACCGAAACCGGCTCACGCGCAAGGACGGTACGCGCCGTTTGCACGCTTTTTGCAAACGCCCACGCCCCCGCAAACGCCGCGGCGGACTCCGCCAGCAGCGCCCCGGCGGCGGAAAGCGAAAAGCCGGTCGCCGCCAGCGCCGCAAGCCCGGTCAGCAGGCAGACGCCCGCCGCCGTGCAGGGCCGCGTCAGAGAAAAGGCGCGCAGGCGGTCAAACTCCCGAAACAGGCGCACAAGCACCCCCGCGCTCAAAAGCGCCGCGACATACCGCAGCGCCGAAACGCTGTCGAGCGTCAAAAGATACCCGGCCGCCGCCCCCGTGCCGGCCGAAAACAGATACCGTGCCGGCACGCCCGCAAGAAAGCTCACGCCGAAGGGCGACGCGTCTGCGAGCCGCACCGAAGAAAGCAGAAGCCCGCACAAAAACGCGGCGATGTGCTCGACCGCCGCGCGCACCGGGCGCGGCAGGGTGCGCGCCGCCTGCACAAGTCTTTCCCCCGTCGCTGCCGTTGCCGTTGCTTTTCCCATCGCAATCCCGCCGTTTCCTACCGATTTGCGGGACAAGCCCGCCATACGGAATTATTATAGGCCCTGGCGCCGCGCGTTTTTGTCACATTCCGCTGTCAAAAGCGGCGACTTTCCGAAGAAGCAGCGGGAAAAGCGGGACAAACGAAAAAACTCCCGCACGGTTTTTCGTGCAGGAGTCCTGGAGCTGCTAACCAGATTCGAACTGGTGACCTCGTCCTTACCAAGGACGTGCTCTACCACCTGAGCCATAGCAGCGTCTTTTGCCGACGTTCGCGGCGGATATTATTATACCAACCGCGCGCACGGTTGTCAATCTTTTTTTGCCCCGGCCGGCTTTTTTCTGAAGCGGCGGCGCCGCCGCACTTTTGAAAGCGCGCATAGAAACGGCGAAATACGGGCATAAAAAAGAGGGAAAGGCCTTGAAAAACCGGGGTTTTCCGGCAAAATCTGCTTGCAACGGCCGCCAAAACCGTGTATAATGGATATACAATTTATGCTAAATTGCGGGATTTTGCGTACAAAAATTGCCCAAAAACGGGGGACCGCGCTGAACCCGCATTTCGGCGGACGGATTTTGGGCGTTTGCTTTTCGTAAAAATTACAGTCAGGAGGAAACAGACCGTGGGCGGAGACTTGCATTGCCACACCAAACTATCGGACGGTTCTCTCGGAATTGAAGACCTTATCTCTCTTGCCAAGCGCAGCAATGTTTCGACCATTGCCATTGCGGATCTTGACTGCCTGGCCGCCACCGTCCGCGGCAAGATTATCGGCGACCGGCTCGGCGTGCAGGTCATTCCGGGCGTGGAGCTTTCCGCTTCGGACAAGGCGACCGGCGCGCGCGTGCACATTCTCGGGTATCTCAACGAGTATCCCGACCGGCTCGAGGGCCTTTGCCACCGCAACTCCCTGGCGCGCAAAAAGGCGGCGCATTTCATGATGCTGCAGGTCGCGAAGCTCTATCCCGTCAGCACGGAATTCATCGTCAAATGCGCGACGGGCTCGACCAACATTTTCCCGTCGCACATTATGCAGGCGCTTGTGGAGTGCGGCTGCGCGGATTCGCTGTACGGCGAGCTGTACCAGAAGCTCTTTTCCCCCGGCGCGCCCGGCAGCGTTTATACCGCGCCGAAGTTCCCGGACGCCGCGGAGGTTGTGGACGCCGTGCACGCGGCGGGCGGCATTGCGGTGCTGGCAAGCCCCGCGGCCGACGACAGCCTTGCGGTCCTGCCCCGCCTTTTGGAGCACGGGCTTGACGGGCTGGAGGTCTGGCACCCCTCGGCGGACGCGGAAACGACGGAAGCGCTCAAAAAGCTTGCGGCAAAGCACAAGCTGCTTTGCGTCGGCGGAACGGGCTTTCGCGGGCTGTACAGCCCCGCGCGCGTGCGCGTAGGCGAGGTGGAAACGCCGGACGACGCGCTGCAGAAGCTGCTCGGGTACAAGGCGCGGCAAAAGCGCCTGGCAAAAAAGGCGGCGAAGGCCGCCGCACAAAGCGCGGGCTGACCGCGCGGGAGGTCTCCCATGGAAGACAGCGACATCAAAATTTTCGGCGCGCAGCCGAAGCCGGACGAGGAAGCGGACGAGCTGCGGCTGATTCGGCAAATGGAGGCGCAGCGCGCCAACGGCAATATTGACAAGGCCGCGAAGCTCGGCGACTACCTTTCGGACATTTTCTTAAACGAGGACGAGCTGCTGCGCCGCCTGTCGGCGGAGGTCGGCGCGCTCGACTACCCGGCCGCGGTCATCCACCAAATCAAGATTCTGATGTTCTTCGCGGCGGAATACTGCATCAACCGCGAGCTGCCGAACACCATCCTCAAAAGCACCGCCATCAACGCGCTGTACGGCAACATCAAGTACGGCGACGCGGCGTTTTACGAGGAATTTTCCGACGGCGGCGAATACAGCTTTTACTACCTCGCCATGCGCAAGGAAACGCGCAACGTCCTGCAGGAGATTGGCCGCACGTTTTCGATGCTCTGCGGCAAGGAGGACGACCCGGCGTTTGTGGAGCTGGGGCGGCGGCTTTTCAACCTCACCGAGGAAGAGGTCGAGAACATCATCCAGATTTTTGATTTCAAAACAGCGTAAGAAAAACGCCGGCAAAGGAAACTCTGGCAAAGGAAACGGACGGCTTTGTGCTGCAAACGCACAAAGCCGTCCGTTGTTCTGTTGGATGCGGGGAACGCGGTTCTGCGCCGCAGCAGGACAAAGCCGTCCCCTGCCGAATTCAATACCGCCACCACTTTCCCGAATGATAAGACGGTCTGCCGTCCGCATAATAGGCATCCTGCAAACTTTCCTGCGGATTGTCCTCTTCCAACGGATCGTCCGAGCCGTCGGCATACGTTTCAGAAATTTTCTCCTCTTTCCCGCACACAAAAATATTTTTGTAATCAAAATAATCCACGTATCGCGTGCTCAGGAAAATCGTCACTTCCGCCACATATTTTCCCCCGTCCCGCTCTACGATGTGCACCGGATGGATTTCAAAAACCAAAATCGTGCCCACAACGCTTGCGCCCAAAGCGGCGACCCACGCAAGCGACAGAAGCACGGCGGCCGCCGTACATAAAATAGATTTCCGCACGCGCCAGCGCCCAAACCGCCAAAAGGATGCCAATAGCTTGGGAGACATAGCGCGTAAATTTCAGCCCGAACAGCCCGAGTATGGCGTTTAGCCCGAAATAGAGCGCCAAAACCGCCGCCCACGCCCCTGCGGCAATCCACCCCTTCTTCGCTTTTCGCGTCTTTGCCGCTTTTATTTCTTCTTTCATGGCCGCACGCTCCTTAGGTCCCGACCGGGCAGGGGACGGTTCTGCGCCGCTGCGCACAGAACCGTCCCCCGTTCTACTTTCACGTTATTTCGCTTTTCCCTGAAACAGCGCGGCGAACAGCGAGCCGATGTACATAAAGAAATCGGCGCTTCTGCGGTCACGGAAATAATTCGCCACGAGTTCGATGCGGTCACGCATGGTTTTCATCGCGCTTACCCCTTTACCACCAGGTTCACAAGCTTGCCGGGGACGTAGATTTCCTTGACGACGGTCTTGCCGGCCAAGAACGCCTGCGTCTTTTCGTCCGCTTTGGCGGCGGCGATGGCGTCGGCGGCGGCGCAGTCGGCGGGAACGGTCAGCTTCGAGCGCAGCTTGCCGTTGACCTGCACGGCGATTTCAATCGTCGCGTCCACGCACTTTGCTTCGTCGTACGCCGGCCACACGCCGTCTTTCGCCAGCATTTCGCCGTAGCCGAGCTTTTCCCAAAGCTCCTCGCAGACGTGCGGCGCGAACGGGTCGAGCAGCAACAGGAACGTGCGCAGCTCCGCACGGTTGATGCTGCCCGCGTCGTAAACGGCGTTTAAGAGCGTCATCATCGCGGCGATGGCGGTGTTGTACTTGAGCTGCTCAATGTCCTCCGAGACCTTTTTGACGGTCTTGTGGAACGCGCTTTCGAGCGCCTCGGAATACGCGTCGCCGTCAGCGAGCATCGTCTGCAAATTCCAGACGCGGTCAATGAAGCGCTTGCAGCCCTTGACGCTGTTTTCCGACCAGGGCGCGGCCTTTTCGTAGTCGCCCATAAAGAGCACATAGGTGCGCAGGACGTCCGCGCCGAAGCTGTCGACGACCTCGTTGGGGTCGATGACGTTGCCGCGGGATTTCGACATTTTCACGCCGTCCGGCCCTAAAATCAGCCCCTGCGCCGTTCGTTTCGCATACGGCTCGGGACAGGGCACCACGCCGATGTCGTAAAGGAAGCGGTGCCAGAACCGCGAATAGATTAAGTGACGGGTGACGTGTTCCATGCCGCCGTTGTACCAGTCGACGGGCATCCAGTATTGCAGCTTGTCGTAATCGGCAAGCGCCTTGTCGTTGTGCGGGTCGCAGTAGCGCAGGAAATACCACGACGACCCCGCCCACTGGGGCATGGTGTCGGTTTCGCGCTTCGCGTCGCCGCCGCATTTCGGGCACTTGCAGTGGACAAAGCTGTCGATTTTCGCAAGCGGGCTTTCGCCGTCCGAGCCGGGCTCGAAATTTTCGACGGCGGGAAGCCGCAGCGGCAGCTCCTCATACGGCACGGCGACCATGCCGCATTTCGGGCAGTGGACAATCGGAATGGGCTCGCCCCAGTAGCGCTGGCGGTTAAAGGCCCAGTCCTTCATCTTGTACTGCACGCCGCCCTCGCCAAGGCCGTTTTCCGTCAGGTAGGCAATCATTTTGGCGATGGAGTCCGCCTTGTTCGTAAGGCCGTTTAAGAAGCCGGAGTTGACCATTTCCCCGTCGCCGGCGTAGGCCTCTTTTTTCACATCGCCGCCCTTGATGACCTCCACAACGTCGATGCCGAATTTGCGCGCAAATTCCCAGTCGCGCTGGTCGTGCGCGGGCACCGCCATAATCGCGCCGGTGCCGTAGCCCATCATGACGTAGTCGGAAATGTAAACGGGGATTTCTTTCCCGTTAACGGGGTTGACGGCGGAAAAGCCCTCAAGCTTTACGCCGGTTTTGTCTTTTACCAGCTGCGTGCGCTCAAACTCGGTCTTTTTGGCGCATGCGGCGCGGTAGCCCTCTACCGCGTCCATGTTGCCGATTTTGTCGGCGTACTTGTCGATAAGCGGGTGCTCGGGCGCCATGACCATAAAGGTCACGCCGAACAGCGTGTCCGGCCGGGTCGTATAGACGCGCAGCGTCTCGGGCGTGTCTTTAAGCCGGAAGTTGACGAACGCGCCGCGGGACTTGCCAATCCAGTTGACCTGCTGCTGCTTGACGTTCGGCAGGTAATCGACCGTCTCGAGCCCCTCCAAGAGCTTGTCGGCGTATTCGGTGATGCGCAGATACCAGACGTCCTTGGACTTCTGCACCACGTCGCTGTGGCAGATGTCGCACTTGCCGCCCTGCGAATCCTCATTCGAGAGGACGACCTTGCACGACGGGCAGTAGTTGACGAGCGTTTTGTCGCGGAAGGCAAGCCCGTGCTCAAACATTTTAAGGAAAATCCACTGCGTCCACTTGTAGTAGCCCTCTTCGGTCGTGTCAATGACGCGTGTCCAGTCAAACGAGAAGCCGACTTTTTTGAGCTGCGAGGTGAATTTCGCAATGTTCGTATCGGTCACCTTGCGCGGGTGGATGCCCGTTTTGATGGCGTAGTTTTCCGTCGGCAGGCCGTACGCGTCGAAACCGATGGGGAACAGGACGTTGTAGCCCTGCAATCTCCGCTTGCGCGAAAGGACCTCGAGGCCGCTGTATGCCTTGATGTGGCCGACGTGCATCCCCGCGCCCGACGGGTAGGGGAACTCGACGAGCGCGTAATACTTCGGCTTGTCGGACTTGTCGTCGGCGTGGAACACGCCCGCTTCCTCCCAGCGCTTTTGCCATTTGGCTTCGGCGGCTTTGAAATCGTAATCCATTGCTTTCACCCTTTATTGGAAATAGAGAATTTTTAACTGTGCTTTACGCGGTCACCCACGCGGACAAATCGACCTCGCTTGCGTCGCCCCAGAGCTTTTCCAGCGCGAACTGTTCGCGTTCGGCCGGGGTAAAGACGTGAACGACCAGGCTTTTGTAGTCGAGCAGAATCCAGCCGGTCGTCTTGCCCTCGATATGGTCGGGCGAAACGCCCAGCGCCGCGAGCTTTTCCTCCAGCTCGTCGGCCAGCGCGCGGACGTGCGTTGTGGACGTGCCGGTCACCAGCAGGAAATAGTCGGCAAGCGCGCTTACGTCGCCGATGGCGAGCGCGCAAAGGTCCATGCCCTTTTTCGCATCTAAAATTTTAACGGCGTTTTCAAGAAGAGCCTTAGGTTCCATGTAAGGCGTTTCATCCTTTCTGTTCTGAGCGTTCCGAAAGCGTCAGCACCGCGTCGTTGTAAGCGCCGATGCTGTCCGGGTCAACGGGGCGCGCGGCGCAAAGCAGCTCCCGCACCGTAAACTGCAGCCCCTCGACAATGGCCGCCTCCAGGGAGCGCGCGGCGGTTTCGCGCATATGGTCGACGCCGGGATAGTCGCGGTCCTCGGAAATGAAATCCGCAATAAACACGACCTTTTCGAGCGTCGTCATGCCCGCGCGGCCGGTGGTGTGGTAGCGCACCGCCGACAAAATTTCCTCGTCGGTCATGTGCAAAACGGTGCGCAAATACGCCTCTCCCGCTATCGCGTGCCACGTTTTCGGGCTTGCGCGGCGCGCGGCTGTGAGCATTATACCATTGTCCGTAAGGAAATTCAACAGGTCCTCGGGCGGCGTGTTTTTCATCACGTCGTGCACAAGCCCCGCCGTGTACGCCTTTTCTTCGTTTGCGCCGTACCGCGCCGCAAGCGTGCGGGCGCTTTCGGCGACGCACAGCGAATGGTGCAGGCGGTACGCGTCGAGCTTTGTTTGGAGCACCTCTAAAAATTCAGCGTTGCGCTTTGTATCCATACAATCCCTTTTCCCGAATATAGCGTTCGACCCCGGCGGGCAGGTAGCGGCTCGTGTCCGCGCCGGCGGCCAGCGCCGCCCGCAGCGCGGTGGAGCTTATCTCCAGCGGCTCGGCCGCAAGAAAGCGCAGGTGCTCGCCTACGCGGTCTTTCACATATACGCGCAGCTGCGAAAAGGCGTAGCTGCGCAGGGCCTTCAAATCGTCCTCAGTCTGCCGCGACGCGACGCATAGCGTGCAGCGCTCGAAAATCTCGCGCCAGCGGTACCACTTGTGAAAGCACAAAAACATGTCCGAGCCCATCAGCAAATACAGCTCGGCCTGCGGGTATTGCTCCTGGAGAGCGCGCACGGTATAGACCGTGTAGCTGTCGCTTGCGCGGGCGATTTCCATATCGCTGACGGTGCAGCGCGGGCCCGAAAACGCGAGCCGGCACATGTCGAGCCGCTCGGAATCGAGCGCCAGGTCCTCGCAGATTTTGTGCACGGGGCGTTTGTCGGGAACGACGAACACCCGGTCAAAGGCGATTTCGCGTTCTGCCGCCTCTAAAAGTCGGACGTGGCCGAAATGCGGCGGATTGAACGTCCCGCCGTACAGCGCGATTTTTTCGGCGCTCATTTGCGCGCCCGCTTTTCGTTTTCGTGCAGCTTTTCGCTGTACCGGTAAAAGACCATGCTGCCGCCGACCACCGAGACGACCTCGGCGCGGGTCGCTTCGGCAAGCGTGTCGGCAAGCGCGTACGGCTTTTCGGGTGCGGATTCCAAAAGCACCTTTAATTTCACAAGCTCTCGCGCGGTCAGCGCGTCGTCAAGCTGGGTAATGAGCGCGGGCGAAACGCCGCCCTTGCCCACCTGGAAAAGCGCGGGCAGGCCGTTGGCCTGTGCGCGCAGCGCGGCGCGTTGTTTGGATGTCATAGCGTCTTATTTCCTTTCGTTTGCGTCAAGATAGGCGGGCAGCGCGGCCGCAAGCTTGCGCAGCGCGTTGCCCCGGTGGCTTATCGCGTCCTTTTGCGCCGCGGTAAGCTCTGCAAAGGACCTGCCGCCGACGTAAAACAGCGGGTCGTAGCCGAAGCCGCCCGCGCCGCGCGCAGAGCGGCCGACCACGCCTTCGCACACGCCCTCGACCGTGCATTCGCGCCCGTCGGGGAACACGCAGGCGACGGCGCTGACAAAGCGCGCGGTGCGCTTTTCGTCCGGGACGTCCCGCAGCAGCCCCAAAAGCTTTTCGTTGTTCTTTTCGTCGTTGCCGTGCTCGCCGGCAAAGCGCGCGGAATACACGCCGGGCGCGCCGTCGAGCGCATCCACGCAAAGGCCGGAATCGTCCGCAATGCAGGGCATGCCGCCCTCTTTGCAGCCCGCGCGGGCCTTCAAAAGCGCGTTTTCCAAAAAGGTCGTGCCGGTTTCCTCGACGTCGGAAAGGTCCACGCCCGCTTCGTCGGCGGTCAGCACATGCACGCCCAGGGGCGACAAAATGCGCTGCAGCTCGTCGCGTTTTTTCAGATTATGTGTGGCGATTAAAAAATCCAAAGCG
>CASGAS010000007.1 GCA_949299505.1 uncultured Eubacteriales bacterium | reverse complement strand
CTTTCCTGTCCCCCTTGTTGCCGGCCATCATGCAGGTGGGCAAGGCGGGCATTACCGACCCGCTGGTCAAAACCTGTTCCGACGCGCTGGAGGCGCTGAGAACGCTCCCGGACTCCTGCTGCCGCACCTGCATAACCTCGCCGCCCTACTACGGGCTGAGAGACTACGGCACAGACGGACAGATCGGGCTCGAAGATACGCCGGATCAGTACATTGAGAACCTCGTGAAGATCTTCCGGGAAGTCCGCAGAGTCCTGAAAGACGACGGCACCCTCTGGGTAAATATCGGGGACAGCTACACACAGAAGAACCTTAACGGGATCCCGTGGCTGCTGGCCTTCGCGCTCCGTTCAGACGGCTGGTATCTCCGATCGGACATTATCTGGCAGAAGCCCAACGCCATGCCGGAAAGCGTAAAAGACAGGCCAACACGGGCACATGAGTACATCTTTCTCCTGAGCAAAAGCTCCCGCTACTACTACGACGCCGAAGCAGTGAAAGAGCCAGCCGTAGGATTTTATAACGCTGCGCCAGCTGGAAGCGCCGGAACGGGAAAACCGAACGCCAGAAGGCGCGGAAACTCCCGGACATTCAGGGGAGGCGGTGCTTACACCCATGACCGGGCACAGAACAACAGTGCCACCGTGGAGCGGGAAAGCCACGGGCTCGCCCCAAACGAAAGCGGGAAAAGAAACCGCCGAAGTGTTTGGACAATCGCCACCCGGCCATATAAGGGCGCACACTTCGCCACATTCCCGGAGGAACTCGCGAGGCCGTGCATATTAGCGGGCAGCAGGCCCGGCGACACTGTTCTGGATCCCTTCGCCGGAAGCGGTACCACCGGGGCCGTGGCCGAGCAGGAGGGCCGGGACTTTATCGGGATAGAGATCAACCCGGACTATTGCGAAATTATCAGGCAGAGGCTTGACGCCTGCTGCCAGAAAGGAGCCAAACCATGAGAAAAAGGCTTATATATATCTGCTCCCCTCTCCGTGGGGACATTGAAAAGAACATTCAGAAGGCACAGGGCTACTGCCGGGAGGCCGTGGAGCTCTGGCCGGACGTGATACCGATCGCGCCGCATGTCTACTGCACCCAGTTTCTTGACGACACCATACCGCAGGAGCGGGAGGCGGGCATGGAGCTGGGGATCGCACTGCTGGACATGTGCGACGAGCTCTGGGTGTATGGCATAAACAATCCGAGCGAAGGCATGAAAAAGGAAATCGCCTACGCCAAAGAGCACGGGATCCCGGTAAAAGACGCCGCCGATCTCTACCGCCTCCGGGAGCAGGAGGAAAACCGGCAGGAGGACAAAGAGCTGGGCGACGCCCTTCTCGTCCTTCCTACCCACACCGGAGTAATAAACGGAGTCGCCGCCTTTGAGTCCACCACCGTGCGGATCAGCGGAGAGGTGATCGTCGAGTTGGCAGCAGAGCTCAGACGAAACCGTGGCCACGACATCACCGTGGAGGCTGAGGCGTGAGCCGGGACTATGTGCCGGGCAAAAATGCGGAGGGCTATCCGGATCCAACTGCTGCCGCTGCCCTCTCAAATGTCCAGCGCAGCCAGCGGGGGCTCCAGAGCAAGCGAGCAGGCGAACACTTCGAGAACATGATCGCCGCAAGCCTCGGCTGGTATAAAGACAAGGGCGTGGCTTTCATTGAAAAGACGCCTGAGCCCATGCGACCGCTCAGACCGCCAAACCGGCAGGGGCAGTTTCTCGCCTGCTACACCAAAGCGGGACAACCGGATTTTAAGGGAACCCTCACCGGCGGCCGGGCCGTGGTATTTGAGGCAAAGCACACGGACAGCGACCGGATCGACTACAACCGGCTGACACCGGAGCAGCTGAGCAGTCTCGAAGAACACGACCGACTCGGAGCCGCAGCCTTTATCCTTGTGAGCGTTGAGCTTCAGGACTTCTACCGGGTGCCGTGGGGCGTGTGGAGGGATATGCGGAAACTATACGGACATAAACACATGAACAAGGCAGAGCTCGAACCCTTCCGGGTGCAGTATATCGCCGGAGTGCTCAAACTGCTGGAGGGCATAGAGCTGGAATATGGGGAGCAGGAGGAAACAGTATGAACTTTGAAAGAAAGTGGTGCCATGAGTGCAGCGGGATCCAGCTTTTCGGGGAGCATAAAGGGAAAGCGTGCTGCAGCGCTGTCCGCCGGACGCGTTGTACCTGGAGACCGCGTCCGCGCCGTACGGCTTGGACCTTGCCGCCGCGAAGCGGCTCGGGCGGCGGGCGGTGCTGGCTTCGTCGCTGCCCGGTCGGTACTTTCCGCAGGCGGCGGCGGAAATTTTGGGGGCCGCCGCAGAAAGTCTCTTGTAAGGGAGGGAAAGCCCATGTCCGGGAAACGATTGGGCTTCGCCATGTGCGGCTCGTTTTGCACGTTTCACCGGGTGCTCCCGGAAATGGAACGGCTCAAAGCCGCCGGCTGGGACGTCCAGCCCATATTGTCGCCGGCCGCCTACACGACCGACACGCGCTTCGGCAAGGCGGCGGATTTTGTCGGGCAAATCGAAAAAATCACGGGGAAGCCCGTCTGGCACACGATTTATGAAACCGAACCCATCGGGCCGAAAAAGCTTTTGGACCTGCTGGTTGTCGCGCCCGCAACGGGCAACACGCTTGCAAAGCTCGCCTTAGGGCTCGCCGACACGTCCGTCACGCTCGCGTGCAAGGCGCACCTGCGCAACGCCCGGCCCGTCCTTTTGGCGGTTTCGACCAACGACGCGCTCGGCACGGCGGCGAAGAACATAGGCGTTTTGATGCATGCAAAACACATGTTTTTCGTCCCCATGCGCCAGGACGCGCCGGAAAGCAAGCCGAATTCCGTCGTCGCAGATTTCACAAAAATCCCCGAAGCGGCCGCCGCCGCAATGGCGGGGAAGCAGCTGCAGCCGATGCTGCTCGCATAACCGCTTGCGCGGGACGCTTTGCCGGTTTGCCGCAAGGCGTCCCGCGTTTTTACGGAAAATCTATCCAAAGAAAACCAACAAATACGGTGGTCTCCGTCAATTTGCCGAAACGACGGGGGTTTTTTTATGCGTTTTGACAGATTTTGTGCGGCAATGCAAAATGCATAGAAATCCCCTGTACGGTGTGCTAAAATAGGATATGTGTGCGGCGGTTTATCCGCAAAAACGCAGCGCAACAGACCCTTGCAGAAAGGAAATCGGGCGAGAAGCCCGGAAGAGCCATGGCATTTATCGAAATGAAAAACGTCACCAAGACCTACCAGATGGGTGAGGTGGAAATCAAAGCGCTCGACGAAGCCGGCTTCGCCGTGGAAAAAGGCGAATTCGTCGTTATCGTCGGTCCCTCGGGCGCGGGCAAAACCACGATTCTGAACATCCTGGGCGGCATGGACACCGCCACCTCGGGTGAAATCTATGTGGACAACGAACCGGTCAGCAGCTTCGACGAAAAGGCGCTGACCGCCTACCGGCGCGACGACGTCGGCTTCGTGTTCCAGTTTTACAACCTTGTCGGCAACCTCACGGCGCTTGAAAACGTGGAGCTGGCGCTGCAGCTTTCCAAAAATCCCCTGAGCGCCAAAAGCGTTTTGCAGGAGGTCGGCCTTTCAAACCGGCTCGACAACTTCCCGGCGCAGCTTTCGGGCGGCGAGCAGCAGCGCGTATCCATTGCGCGCGCGCTTGCAAAGAACCCGAAAATCCTGCTGTGCGACGAGCCCACCGGCGCGCTCGACTACATAACGGGCAAATCCATTTTGAAGCTTTTGCAGGACACCTGCCGCGAAAAGGGCGTAACCACCATTGTCATCACGCACAACCTTGCCATTGCCCCCATGGCGGACAAGGTCATCAAAGTCAAAAACGGAAAGATCGACCAGATTTTGATGAACAAGCGTCCGACCCCGGTCGAGTACATTGAGTGGTAAAGGAAGTTCACAATGACAAAAGGGTTAAGAAAGGATCTGCGCCGCTCGATTGGCAAAAGCTTCAGCCGCTTTTTGTCCATCCTGCTGATTTCCGCGCTTGGCGTAGCGTTCTTTGCAGGCGTGCGGACCGCCGCCCCCGCCATGGAGGCGTCGGCGGATGCGACCTATGACAGCCAGAACCTGATGGATGTCCGCGTGCTCGGGACGCTTGGCATGACGACCGAGGATGTGGCGGCGCTGCTGGGGCTTACGGGCGTGGAGGACGCCGAAGGGCTTTTCACCGCCGATTATTTGTGTGAAACGGACATCGCGACCGTGGTCGTCAAGGTCTCCTCCATGACCAACCGCATCAACCAGGTGCGCGTGACCGAGGGGCGCTTTCCCGAGCGCTACGACGAGTGTATCGTGGACCAGGCGTTCCTGACGGCGTCCGGCTACGCCCTGGGCGACACGGTGCGGCTGCGCACCGGCACCGAGGAAAGCGTGTCCGACAAGCTTGCGACCGACGAGTTTACAATCGTCGGCATCGGGCAGACCGCCTACTACATGGACGCCGACCGCGGCACCGCCTCCATCGGCGACGGCACGGGCGACGGGATGATGGTCATTCCGAAAGAGGCGTTCACGACCGATATTTACTCCGAAGTGCTTGTGACCATGACGGGCGCGGACGAGCTCAACTGCTTTTCCGCCGCGTATGAAGAGCTGCTGGGAACCGTGACGGCCAACATCGAATCGATTGAGCAGGGCCGCTGCGAGGTCCGCCTTGCGCGCTTCCGCGAGGACGCCGACGAGCAGCTCAACGACGCGCGGTACGAGTATCAAAAGCAAAAGGACAAGGCGATGCGCGACCTGTCCGACGCGTACCAGACGCTGACCGCTTCGGAGACGGAGCTTGCAAACGCGCAGTCCGAAATTGAGCAGACCCGCCGCCAGCTGCAAAGCCTGCGCACGCTTTTCAACATCGGCGACCAGGCCATTGACGCCAGCCGGGACGAGGTTGCCGCCGCGCGCCAGGAGCTCAACGAGCTCGAGCAGAAAAAGAAGCAGCTGGAGCAGGCGATTGCCGACAGCGAGGTTGCCATTGCCGAAATGGAGGAGCGCCTGCAGCAAGAGGCGCCGTCGCTTTCCGCCGAGGAGTACTACCAGCGCAGCATGGAGATTATTGAAGCGCGCGCAACGGTAGAGTATTATAAGGGCCAGATGCCGTCGCTGGAAAACAGCATTGCATCCGCACGCCGCCAGGTGGAAACCGCCGAAGCGTTTATCGAGAATTTCCCGGAAGCGTCCGCCAACGCGCGCGAACAGATTGCCGCGGGGGAAGCGGAGCTCGCGGAGGCCGAAAAGCGCGTGCAGGACGGTGAAATCGAGCTCGAACGCGCCAAGGAGGATTACGCCGTCGCCGAAGAGGACGCCGAGGCGGAGCTTACCGCGGCGGAGGAACGGCTGCAAAACACCGAAGACGACATCAACAACGTCGAAACCCCGCAGTGGTATGTGCTCGACCGCACCTCGGTGCCGAGCTACGCCGCTTTCCAAAACGACGCGCAAAGCATCCGCGCCGTCGGCACCGTGTTCCCCATCATCTTTTTCTTGGTCGCGGCGCTTGTCTCCCTGACCACCATGACGCGCATGGTGGAGGAGGAACGCACCCAAATCGGCACGCTTAAGGCGCTCGGGTACGGCCGGCGCTCCATTTTGTCCAAATACATTCTGTACGCCCTGTTTTCCACGCTGATTGGCGCCATTCTGGGCGCTGTCGTCGGGGAGGCGCTGCTGCCGGGGCTGATTCTGCGGACCTACCGCATCGTGTACACCGGCCTTACCGAGACCGTGTTCCCCGTCCACCTGCCCAACGCCGGCGTCGCCGCCGGGCTTTCCGTGCTTGCGACCGTGGGCGGCGCCATTCTGGCCGGGGCGCGCGCGCTGCTTTTAGAGCCCGCCGCGCTCATGCGGCCCGAAGCGCCGCAGTCCGGCCAGCGCATTGCGCTCGAGGACGTCGACTTCATCTGGATGCGCCTGAACTTTTCGCAAAAGGCGGCGTTCCGCAACCTGTTCCGCTATAAAAAGCGGCTGTTTATGACCGTGCTCGGCGTGGCGGGCTGTATGGCGCTGCTGCTTGTGGGCTTCGGCATCAGCGATTCCGTGGAGCGCATGCCCGACAAGCAGTACGGCGACGTGTTCGCCTACCAGGGCACCGTCGGGACCGACACCTCGCTGTCGCGCGCCGAACGCCGCCAGCTGCTGGCCAAGGTCGCGTCCGTTGAGGGCGTCGCCGACTATTTGCAGGCGAGCTCCGACGTCGTGTACGCGGAAACGGAAAAGGGCGAGGCGACCGCGTACCTGGTCGTCCCGCAGGACACGGCCAAATTCAGCGAATACGTCCGCCTGCAAACGCGGATTACGAACAAGAGCTGCGCGCTTTCCGACGACGGCGTGCTCATCACCGAAAAATGCGCCAAGCTTTTGGGGCTGGAGGTCGGCGACATGGTCACGCTCAAGGCGGACAAAACCGCTGTGCCCGACGGGCAGGTCCGCGTGGCCGGGATTGTGGAAAACTATTTGAACCACTATATCTACATGACGCCGAACATCTACCAGGCGCTGTACGGGGAAAGCGCGACGCTGAACGCTGCGCTTTTGAAGACGGAGACCGGCACGGATTCGGACGAGGTCGCGGCCGAAATTCTCGAAATCGGCGGCGTGACCTCCGTCACCATGAACACCACCGCCCGCCGGCAGGTGCAGACGACGCTCGACAACCTGACCGTCATCATCGCCGTGCTCATTGTCGCGGCGGGGCTTCTGGCTTTCATCGTGCTTTACAACCTCAACAACATCAACATCACCGAACGCCGCCGGGAGCTGGCCACGCTCAAGGTGCTCGGCTTCTTCCCGCGGGAGCTTGCCGCCTACGTCTATCGCGAAAACATCCTGTTGACGCTCATGGGCACCGTGTTGGGCATCGGGCTCGGGTTCCTGCTGCACTGGTTCGTCATGCGCACCATCGCGACGGATGCGGTCATGTACAGCATCGTCATTTCGCCGCTGAGCGTACTGTGGAGCGTGCTGATTACCCTCGGCTTTTCGGCGATTGTCAACGGGCTGATGTACTTCCGCCTGAAGAAAATCGACATGGTGGAATCCATGAAGAGCGTGGAATAAAAGGCTTGCCGCTTCGATTTCCATAAACAAAGGCCCGGGGCGAACGAATCGCCCCGGGCTGATTTTTATCTCTGTGTCATTGAGGAAAACCGGCTTCGGTTTTTTGCCGCACGGCTTTTTTCCGGCTTATCTGCCCAGATACGGCAGGGGATTGACGCGGTTGCCGTTGACGCGAACCTCAAAATGCAGGTGCGGTCCCGTGACGTTTCCGGTTGAGCCGATGTTGCCTACCTGCTGGCCGGCCGAAACCTGGTCGCCCACCGAAACGCGCAGCGAGCCGCGCTGCATATGGGCGTACAGCGTGGAAAGGCCGTTGCCGTGGTTGATGATGACGTGGTAGCCGTAGCTCGAATGGTACCCCGCCGTCGTCACGCGGCCGCTGCCCGCCGCCACAACCGGAAGCCCCGTGCTGCCGCCGCCGGACTTTGTAATATCAACGGCGCGGTGATACCCGGAGCTGCGCGAGCCGTAGCCCGAGGAAATGTTGTACGCGCCGATGGCGGGCCAAAGCAGGCTGCCGCCGTAGCTGGTCGCCGAGTACGAGCCGGAATACGCCTTTTTCGTACCGATTTGGATGACTTCGTTGACCGGCTCGCGTATCGTCACGCGCGAAACCTCCTTAGAGGAGGTGCGCACGCCGTCCACATAGGTCACAAGCTCCGTAATCTGCTGTTCGCCCGCCTGCCCGCGCGTCTTGGTGCGGCGCGTGCCGGAATACAGGCTGCCGGTCTCTTCCTTGATGGTTTCATACGGAATTTCGACCGTGCGCGTCTGTGTGCGGGTCTCCTGCACCTGGATATAATTGACCTCCTGCGTAATCAGCAGGCGCTGGCCGGCGTGGATGGTTTCCGACGCGTCCGGGTTCAGCGCAAGCAGCTGCGCCGTGGTCAAGCCGAATTTCTGCGCCACGCCCGAAAGCGTATCGCCGCTTTCCACGGTATAATACTGCGCGGCGCTTTTTTTGGAGTTCAGGCGTTCCGACAAGCGGGCGGCGTCCCAAATCGTTTCGCTGCCGTCCGGATAAAGCCCCTGCACATAGTCGATGTCCTCGACAAAGCCGACAACCGCGTTCGGGTCGCCCGCCGTGTAATTGTCCAAAATCGTGTCAAACACCGTGGCCGCGTCGGTCTCGTTTTTGACCGCGCACAGAAATTCCCCGTCGATGTAGATGCCGCAGGCGTTGGTCACCTGCAGGTTGCTGTGCTCGACGATGGCGTCGCAAAGCACCGTTGCGTCGCGCAGCTGCGTCAAGCGAACGGGCCGAATCGCAAAGCTGACGTTTTCCGTCCGCGTGCCGCCGGAGCCGACGGCCTGCGCCGTGGCCAGCCGTTCCGCGGCCTGCGTGCGCGCGTCCAGATAGACCGATTCCGACTGCACATAGCCGACAACCGTGTCGTTGTAGCGCACCTCCAGCGCCAGCGTCCGGTCGGAAAGCGCGTGGAGCGTCAGCGCCAGCACCACGAACGCCGCGCACGGCGCCGCGACGTTGACGGCGAACCGCAGCACAATCCCGTGGCGGCTGAGCGCCTTGCGCGCATAACGGCGCAAAAGCGGGAAAAAGGCTTTCCGGTCGTGCCGAAGCGTCTGGAGCACATTTGCCTGCACGCGGCGAACGTCCGCCGCAAGCGCCCGGCATTCGCGCAGGAGCTTTCGCGCCGCACGCACAACGAAACCGCCCGCCGTTACCGCAACGGCAGTCACAATAGCCCACACCGCGCGCAGCGGCTTGCTGCACCGGCGCAGCAGCCAGCGCCCGAAGTTGCGCAGCAAATAGCCGCTTTTCAGGCCCAGATAATACAGGTTTCGATACAGTCGGTCGAACATAGGCGTACCTTTCAGCCGCCGGCGGGGCGGCGTTTTGTAAAGCAGGTCCGGAATTTGCAATAGTATAGCACAAATCCGCCCCGTTTTCAAGCCGCCCGGAATTTGCGCCGCAGCAAAAAAACGGCGCAGCCAAAAAGGCTGCGCCGCGCGCGTGTTCGCTTATTCGTCCTTTTGGTCGTCCGCGTCGCCGCAGCCTTCACAGCCGCAGCCGCACTCGTCCTCAAAGTCGAACTCCAGCTTTTCGCCGCAGTTCGGGCAGGCGGCAAAGCCGTTGTCGATGTCCTCTTCGTCAAAGTAGACCGTCTCGCCGCAGGCGGGGCATTCCACTTCGTATTCCTCGTCGTCGCAGCAGTCGCACTCGTCGTCATAGACGAAGCCCTCCAGCTCGTCAAGGTCCTCGTCCACCGCGTCAAGCTGCTCGCTGACAAGCGCCAGCTCATCCTCCAGGTCGGAAACGCTCATGGCAAGGTCGTCAATGACGTCCAGCATCGCCTTGAACAGCTTGGTTTCGTCCTTCTTCTCTTCCAGGTCAAGACCCTCAAAGAGCCCGCGCAGATAGGCGGCTTTTTCCGTAACAGTCATCGTGTACCTCCTGAATTCTTATGCTCTGGACATGTATTCGCCGCTGCGCGTATCGACGTTGATCATTTCACCCTCGTCGATAAACAGCGGGACTTTAATTTCCGCCCCGGTCTCCAGCGTGGCGGGCTTGGTCGCGTTGGTCGCGGTGTCGCCCTTGAAGCCCGGTTCGGTTTTGGTGACCTGCAGCGTTACAAAGGTCGGCGGCTCGACGCCGAAGACCTTGCCCTTATAGGAAAGCACCTTGCAGACCATGTTTTCCTTGACGAACTTGAAGTTGTCGGAAAGGTCGCTTGCGTTGATGGGCACAAGCTCGTACGTTTCGGGATCCATGAAGTAATACAGGTCGCCGTCGCTGTACGAATACTCCATATCCTTGCGCTCAATGAACGCGGTCGGGAATTTTTCGGTGGGGTTAAAGGTTTTTTCCACCACGCTGCCCGCAATCACGTTTTTGATTTTGGTGCGGACGAACGCCGCGCCCTTGCCGGGCTTAACATGCTGGAATTCGATAATCTGGTAGACGTTGCCGTCCATTTCAAACGTCACGCCGTTGCGAAAATCGCCTGCTGAAATCATAAGTTATCCTCCGTTTGCCGCTGCGCCGCAGCGCAGGCTGTTTGTTTCTTATCCGTTCCTATTGTATATGATTGCGCGCGGTTTTTCAAGGGTTTTTTTACAGAACGCGCAGCGCTTTCGGCGCGGCCGTCAAATTGCGGCACCCCGTCGGGGTAATCAGCGCCATATCCTCCGTGCGCACGCCGAACTGCCCGGGCAGGTAAATGCCCGGCTCGACCGTGACGACGTTGCCGGCGACAAGCCTGTCTTTCGCGCGCGGGGACAGGTTCGGGCGTTCGTGAATCTCCAGCCCGACGCCGTGCCCGGTGGAATGGCCGAAATACGCGCCGTAGCCCGCGCTTTCAATGACGCGGCGCGCCGCCGCGTCCCCCTCGGCGCAGGGAAGTCCCGCGCAGAGCGCCGCAAGCGCCGCCGCCTGCGCTTCCAAAACGACCTCGTACACCTCCCGCTGCCGTTCGCACACCGTGCCGACGGCAACCGTGCGCGTCATGTCGGAATGGTAGCCGCCGACGACCGCACCGAAATCCATGGTCACAAAGTCCCCCGTTTCCACGCGTTTTTCCCCCGGCACGCCGTGCGGCTTGGAGGAATTCGCGCCGGAAACGGCGATGGTCTCAAACGAAATCGCCTCGGCCCCGTGCGACAGCATGTAAAAATCCAGCTCCAGCGCAATTTCGCGCTCCGTCCTGCCGGGCTCGATAAAGCCGCACACATGCGCAAAGGCCGCTTCGGCAATGCGCTGCGCGCGCTCGATTTGCTCGACCTCCTCGGGCGTTTTGACCGCCCGCAAAGCGAAAAGCAGCGTGTCGAGCGTGTCGTCGGCCAGCAGCTCCAGGGGCAGCAGCGCCTGCGCATACCGCCCGAATTCGGAAAGGCTCATGCGCGACGCTTCGATGCCGATGCGCCGGACGCCCATTTCCGAAAACAGCGCCCGCAGCTGCCCGATGTCCGTGCTTTGCAGCACAACCTCGCAGTCTTTCGCCTCAGCCTGCGCTGCTTCAATATACCGGCTGTCCGTCACAAACACCGCGCGGTCCCCGCTCACCAGCAAAAAGCCGTCGCTTGCGGGAAATTCCGTAAAATACCGCCGGTTCTCCGGCGAAACCAGCAGCGCGCCGTCGAGCGTTTCACTTTGGCGCAGCAGCGCCTGCAGCGCTTTAATCTTCATACACACCGTACCCGTGCAGCTTCTCAAAGGCTTCTAAGATGGGCCGCTCACGTTTTTCCTTCCATTTATAGTAATGCGGGTAAAGGCTTTTCATCGGGATTGGGTCAATGCGCACGGCAATCGCCCCGCAGCGATTCGCCGCCAGGACGTCGGAAAACAGCTGGTCGCCGAGCATGGCAAGCTGCGTAACGGGCACGCCGAGCTTTTTGGCCGCGCGCAGAAGCCCGCGCGGACGCGGCTTCATGGACAGCGCCACAAAGGGCAGCGAAAAGCGTTTGGCGATGGGCCCCACGCGCAGGATGGTGCCGTTGGATATGAGGATGACGGGAAAGCCCGCCGCCTGTATTTCGCGGACCCACTTTTCGGCGCCCGCAATAAATTTCATGGTGCCGTCCGGCGCCAGCGTATTGTCGATGTCCAGCCCGACGGCTTTTGCGCCCATTTTCCGCAAATCCTCCGGGCGAACGTCCAGCACGCTTTTGAACCGGTACTTCGGCATCAGCAGCGCAGTTTTGTCCATGCGGTCTACTCCTTTTACAAAAGCAAAAGCGGGCAGGACGCCCGCTTTCGTTTCTCGGTTACCTATACTTTCTCTTTCGAGCGGCTTCCGATTTCTTTTTTCTCTTAACGGAAGGCTTTTCATAGTGCTCTCTTTTCCGCACTTCTTGAATAACGCCGTCACGAGAGGTCTGCCGTTTGAAGCGGCGAAGCGCACTATCCAGGGATTCGTTTTCCTTGACCTTAACCTGGCTCATCTGATTCCCTCCCTTAACTGTTCAAAATGCCTTGTTATTATACATCAAGCCCCCGCCCTCTGTCAAGCGAATTTCCCAAGAAAGCGGTCGATTCCCGCAAAAACCCGCAGAGCGAAAGCGAATAAGCCGCGCGCCTTATCCGCGCAGCTTATCCAGCGGCTGCTCGTAGGCGGGCAGAAACGCCCGGAGAAATTCGTCGGCCTCCGGACAGGAAAGGTTCTCGAGCAGCTTTTTGGTGGAGGCTTCCGCTTCGCAGAATTCGGTGTTGCCCGCCTTGCGCTCCTCAATGCACTTGAGGTACGCGGAAAGCTTGTCCGCCGCTTTCACCAGCTTCCAGAGCGGTGCGTCGGCATCGGCGCGCGGGGCCTCGAGAAGCGGCGCAAAATCCGGCCGCAGGTCGCAGGGCAGCATGTCGAGCAGCTGCGTGCGCGCGTTTTGCTCGACCCCCGCAAAGGCCTCGCGCATATCGGCGCTGAAATATTTGACCGGCGTGGGCATGTCGCCCGTGATGCTTTCGGGCGCGTCGTGGTAAAGCCCCAAAAGCGCGGCGCGCGAAGCGTCATACTGCTTGCCGAGCCGCCGGTTCCCCAGAACCGCCAGCGCGTGCGCAAGCACGGCGACCTCGTAGGAGTGTTCGCTTAGGGATTCCTTGCGCGTGTTGCGCATAAGCGCCCAGCGGTCGATAAATTTGATGCGGGAAAGATAGGCAAAAAAGCTGTTTTTCATCGTATCCTCGTATTCCGTCCGAAAAAGCCCGCCGTTGCGGCGGGCTTTCGGAAAATTACGGCGTCTTGTCTTGCTTAGTAATTCAGGCTGCCTGCGTGGTACCACAGGATATAGAAGTCAAAGCCGCTGCGGCGGAAGGTGTCCAGCTGCCGGACCGGGTCGCCCTCTTTGAAGCCCGCGCTCTTAAGTCCTTTTTCCATCGCGTCCGCCATTTCCCCGTTAAAGGTGCGGATGCGCGCCGACATCACAAGCTCCGACGGCGTAACCGTGCCAACCTTGAACCCGGTCAGCCACCAGTGCTTCTGCCAGGGGCGCTTAAAGTAAACCGTGCCGTTGCGGTAATCGTTGACCGACTCATACATGGTGTAGCCCATGTAAAGCATGTGCTCGTCGTCCACGCAGTAGTACAAATCCTCGGTCGTGCCGGGGCGCTTGTTGTACACGCCGATTTCCGCGCCGCCGAACGGGCCGTACTGCCCTTTCCAGAACTGAATGCGCCAGTCGTAGCCGCCGGAGGTGAAATCCACGCGGACGGTCTGATAGCGCATGTTGCCAAGCGGCGCCAAAATGTCGTAATGCTCAATGAAGTTGGCCTCACGCTGCCAGCTGTCAATCTCGGTGTAGAACACGCCCTCTTTTGCGTCGTAGTTGTAGCCGAACGCGTTAATCAGGCTCGTGACCATATTCAAGGAAGCGCCGCTGTCCTCTGCAACGTCGGCAAGGCTGCCGGAGCCGGAATTCCCGCTCGAGGCGGAATTCCCCGAACCGGAATTTTTCGAGGTGGACGGCGCCGCTGTCGCCGCAGCCGTCGTGCTCGGCGCAGTCGTGGCCGCAGCCGTTGTGCCGGCGGTCGTCGCGGGGGCGGCAATGGCATCCGTACCGCGGGTAATCTCTTCTTCTTCGCCGGTGCCGCCGCAGGCAGCAAACGTACAAACGACCAGCGCAAGCGCCAGCAGCAGGGCGAAAATGCGTTTTCCGTTTATTCGCATGGACATATCCCTCTCTGTTTTGCGGCCGCCGCGCACGCGCGGAAATCCGCCGCTATTTTTATGGTGTATCCACAGTTTTTCAGGGCTTACGAAGTTATTATCACACAAATTGCCGCATCTGTCAACCATTATTGCTTTTTTCCCGAATTTGTGCTACTCTGCTAACAAACCGGTTGGGAGGAAAGGCTATGAGCGAAATTCGGGACGCTTCCCTGTACGCGTCCGGGGAGCAGAAAATCCAATGGGTCGCGGGGTATATGCCGCTTTTGACGGGGCTTATGCACGACTTCGCCGCCGAAAAGCCCTTTTTGGGGCTGCGCGTCGCGCTTTCGGTGCACCTGGAGGCGAAAACCGCCTACCTTTGCCGCGTGCTGCAGGCGGGCGGCGCCGAAATGTACGTTACGGGCAGCAACCCGCTTTCGACCCAGGACGATGTGGCGGCGGCGCTGGCGCACAGCGGGATGGAGGTGTTCGCCGTGCACGGCGCGGATGACGAGACCTACCGCCGGCACATAGAGGCGGCGCTCGAATGCCGCCCGCACCTTATCATCGACGACGGCGGCGACCTTGTCAACCTGCTGCACAACGCGCGGCGCGACCTGCTGCCGGAGGTGCTTGGCGGCTGTGAGGAGACGACGACGGGCATTTTGCGCCTGCGGGCGATGGCCGAGGCCGGCGAGCTGGCCTTTCCGATGCTTGCGGTCAACGACGCGGACTGCAAGCACCTGTTTGACAACCGCTACGGCACGGGGCAGTCGGTCTTTGACGGCATCGACCGCACGACGAACCTTATCGTCGCGGGCAAAACGGTTGTCGTGGCGGGCTACGGCTGGTGCGGCAAGGGCGTCGCGATGCGGGCCAAGGGCCTTGGCGCAAAGGTCGTTGTGACCGAGATTGACCCCGTTAAGGCAATGGAGGCGGTCATGGACGGCTTTACGGTGCTGCCCATGGAAAAGGCCGCCGAAACGGGCGATTTGTTCATCACGGTCACCGGCTGCCGCGACGTCATCACGAAAGACGCCATGCGGCGCATGAAGGACGGCGCGATTCTGTGCAACGCGGGCCATTTCAACGTCGAGATTCACATCGGCGATTTAGAGGCGCTCGCCGTAGAGACCTATGAAAGCCGAAAGAACATTACCGGCTACCGCATGGCGGACGGGCGCGTGCTGCACCTCATCGCCGAGGGGCGGCTTGTGAATCTCGCCGCCGGCGACGGGCACCCGGCCGAAATCATGGACATGAGCTTCGCCATTCAGGCGCTGTCGGCGCGGTACATCGCCCAAAACCGCGGCAAGCTCGCGCCGGGGCTTTACCCGGTGCCGAAAGCGATTGACCGCGAGGTTGCGAACCGGCGGCTGCGCGCCTGGGGCGTACAGATTGACACGCTCACCCCCGCGCAGGAAGCCTATCTGCACAGCTGGAACGTATAGCGGTCTTGCACCCTGCCGGCCGCAAGGCCGTTTCGACACAAAACCCCCGGCGGGCCGCTTGCGCGGTCCGCCGGGGGTTTGCTTAGGTTGATTCGTGTGCTCCGGTTCAGCCGTTCTTCTCCGCCGGCTCTTAGTCCCACGTATAGATTTCGCCGCTCATCTCATATCCCGTCTTGTCCGACTCGCTCTGTTCCACAATGATCCAACCAAACTTCAGCCGCTCGTCCGCCGGGTTCCATTTGTCGCTCGTCAGATAGTTGCGCTTGCCGAGTACATTCCAATTTTCTTCATTCTTAAGAAACGCACCCTCGTCCTCTTCGATTAGGTTTGGAAATCTGTCTTTCAGCTTTTTGTGGGTGCTGTTTTCTCCCCCGTGAAAAGCGCAGATTACGCCGTCCAAAAGGTGCTTCATCACAGACACCGGATGTGTTTTTCCGTTGCTTTTCGGTACGGTCAATGTAATTTTTATGCCGAAGCCGCCTTCTTGATTCCGCTTTTTTATCGTTACGGTTTCTTCAATTTTGCACTTGGTTACGGTTTCTTCAATTTTGCACTTGCGCAGCGCGGCGTAATATCCGCCCGGCTTATTGGGTAGGGAACTGCCGATGAAAACCTCCTCCCATTTCGCTATTATATTTTTTTCGGACAATTTTTTCTCTTGTTCCTCGGGCAAAGAGGAGGCGATTTTATATCGATACACATGCCGCTTGTCGTCTGTAAGCCCTTCTTCCGTCTGTTCTTCCCAAAACGCGACCTGCTTCGACTCTGCACCGGAAAACACATTTGCAAACGCGCCTGTCCCGATATTGTAAAACAGTATATTCTCCAGGTCGGCGTTTTGCCGCGTCCTTTCTCCCGCATACGTGGCCAGCAGGATCTCGTTTTTCTTCGCTTTGAGTTGGCGCACGCGCTGATGAATATGATATTTCAAACAATATTCCCGCGGCGGCAGAAGCTTCTCGCTCGGATAGGGAACCGCCGTGTTTGAAATGACAAACACGCTCGTTTCCGAATACTTACCAACCATTTCCAATTTTTCATTTTCGTCATGCGGCCACACGACCGTTTCCACTTTCACTTTCCCCATAAATACGCGCCTTCTTCTCTCGTTTGCTTATCCGTTTTGCCGCACGCGCAAGTGTGCGGCGGGCACAAAGCGCTGCGCCCCAAAACGCTTAAACGCTTTATACGGATATTGTACCACAAGCCCGCGCGCTTTTCAAACGCCGCGCTTCCTTTTCCGCCGTTTCCGCAAGCGCCAAGAGCAGCTTATTGAAAATCAGCTGGTTGGGGTAATACCTGTAGTCGGCGAAAATCCGGATGCCGGAGCCGTCGCAAAACTCCCGGATGGCGGCGGCGCAGGCAGCGCTTCGGCTTTGTCCGTATTCGCACTGGCATACAATCGGGCGGCGCGCCCGGAGGGCGCGCAGAATAAACGCGGCGAGCTTTGGCGCTTGCGGGAAATATGTATCATAGGTTAAGCCGTATTCCGCAAGGACCTCGATGTCAAGGTCCCGGACGCCCACGAAAAATACGTTTTGACAGGCTCCGCGGTAGTCGACGCGCCGGCAGCCTTTCTGTGTTCGGGCGTCCGGCGGGTCGTAAAAGCTGATGACCGCCGCCCGGCGCAGCAAATCCGTTTTGCACAATCGCTCCGCTTCTTTCCGGGAAATAATTTGCATGTCGGGCAAGCGCGCAGCCCTTTTCGCAGCCGAGTTCCGTTTGCCCACCCGACAGCCCGCGCCCCGCCCGCAGACCGCACAAAGCGGGGCGCGGTTTGCCGCCGAAAATAAAGACGCGCGCATCAGCAGGCAAAGCCTATCTTGTGCTTCTGCGCGGTCGGCAGGACGGGCACTTCAATGTCCACGGCTTTTATCGTAGAAAGCTCCTTTGCGGAGATTTCGTCCAAATCCGATTCCAAAAGCCGGGACGCCAGATTCATCTTGGCCTGCTCGAGAAGATTCCGGACATACCGCCCGTTGCCGAAATCGCTCTGCTGCGCGGCAAGCGCAAACACCGTCCGCAGCTTGTCCATCGCCGCTTTCTCCAGAGAAATACCCTTGCTTCTGCCCATCAACGCGGCGATTTCGCAAAGCTCCTGTGCCGAATAATCGGCAAACGGCACGTGAAAGGCGATTCGGGAGCGAAGACCGGGGTTCTTCTGCAAAAAGCCCTCCATTTCATCGGGATACCCGGCGAAAATAACCACGACGTCCTGCCGGTGGTTCTCCATTTCCTGCACAATCGTGTTGATGGCTTCATCGCCGAAGGAGCCGCTGTGCCCGTCAACCAGGGAATACGCCTCGTCAATGAACAAAACGCCGCCGTGCGCCTCCTTGAACTTCGCCTGCACGGTTTTCGCGGTCCACCCGACAAACCGGCCGACCAAATCGCCGCGCCCGACCTCTACAAGCTGGCCTTTCGACAAAAGCCCGTTGTCTTTCATAATGCGGGCAAACAGGCGCGCAACCGTCGTCTTGGCCGTCCCGGGATTCCCCGTGAACACCATGTGCATCGCCGGATTGTCCCGCACAAGCCCTTTTTCTTCATAAAGCTTTTGCATTTTATAATAGTTAAGCGCCTTTTGAATCACCGCCTTCGCCTCGCGCAGGCCCACCATCTCCCGCAGCTCGTCGTAGGCGTTCCCCTTCGGGGCCGCTTTGACCGCCTCCTGCCTTGCAACCGCGATATTCTTATACTGCGGATAGACGGACGTTCTGAGCTTGCGGTTGTACCACTCGTCAAACAGGGTGCGCAAATCCGGGGCAAGGTAGCCTTTTCCCGGCTCGATTTTAGAAAACAGCGCCTTGTCCGTCCGGATGCGGGCTTCCCTTGCCAGCGACTTCAAGAACGACGCCGCCCGCTCGTCGGCGGCAAATTCCTCCTGCATTTCCACCACCGGCACCGTTCCGAGATTTTCATAGAACAGGGCTTTGGCCGACTTGCACGCGCGCGGCAGACAAAGGATGGTTAAGACCTGGTTGCGATAGCTTTTCACCGCTTCGCAAAGGCTTTCGATGGTGTCGCGCTCGCTGCTTGCGTACCCGTCGTCCTCCGAGTCGTCGTTTGCAAGGTACCGGATGATAACGGCGCCGCCGTCGCACACTTTGTAAAGCGTGTTGTAGGCGACCATAGAAAATCGCTCGCCGGGCTTGAAATCCAGAAAGCAGTACCGCCTGCTGTGAAGGCGGCGGTTGGCATAAAGCGCCTGCAGCAACAGCCTGCACGACGCTTTGCGCGTATCTATGTCATCCGTTAAAAGCATATAATGCACCGGGTGCCCGTAAACGCCGCCGGAATTGCCGCCCTCGTAAATGCGGTTGAGCTCCGGCACAAGCGTTTCTTGCAGAAGATATTTTCCGACGTCCGCAAACACCGCTTTCCTGCTGCGGGTTTCCAGGATGTTTTCGCCATACGATATGCTGCGGCCGAACCGCGTGACCTTATCGAGGCCGAAGCGCTCTAAAATCTCGTCGTCGTCGTTGATATAATCCTGTCTTGCGGCGCACCCCAGCAGGTTTTCAATGCCGTTGATGGTGATTTCGGTCGTGACGACGTTTTTCGCCTGTATGCCGATATACCGCATATAGGCCTTTATCGTTTCGCGCACGTCGTCGGAGCGGTCGGCAATGACGCCTATTGCGATGAGCCCGTCGGTGCAGTCGGAAACGAAATAATAAGACGCTTTGGCGTATTTCCGGTTAAAAGCGTCGCTTTTCAAGGACAGCTTTCTTACAGTTTCTCTGTGCGCCCTGCGGCTGTCGTCCGTCTCGGCAGGAATGTTTGTGATGGTGCCTTCAACCTTGTAGAATAACATGTGCTTACCTCCTGCTCACTTTTTCTTTTCGCACGAATATATATACCACAAGTAAAGTACCAAAAACAGGACATCCATTTGCGCGGCGCCGGCGCCGGGGCAAAAAAAGAACAGACTGTGCGTCCACAATCTGTTCTTACGCCGCGGATTGAATAAGTCGCCGGTAATCGAAAGGCTGCGGCTTGCTTTTCTCTTGATGACAATGCCGCACCCCCATTTCAGATGCCCTGCCCACCCGCATAACGGCCGGCCGCAGTCGCTGCATTTTCGCAAAATCCGCCCAACAAAAAACGCCCCGGCGGGCCGCCTGTACGGTCCGCCGGGGGGGTGCTTAGGTCGATTTGTGTGCTCCGGTTCAGCCGTTCTTGATGGCCGCCTGAGCCGCCGCAAGGCGCGCAATCGGCACGCGGAACGGAGAGCAGGAGACGTAGTCAAGGCCAATCTCGTGGCAGAATTCCACGGAGGACGGGTCGCCGCCGTGCTCGCCGCAGATGCCGCAGTGCAGGCTCGGACGAACCGCCTTGCCCTTTTCCACAGCCATCTTCATGAGCATGCCGACGCCCTTCTGGTCGAGCTTCGCGAACGGGTCGTTCTCATAGATCTTGGTGTCGTAGTAGGCGTCCAGGAACTTGCCCGCGTCGTCACGGGAGAAGCCGAAGGTCATCTGCGTTAAGTCGTTGGTGCCGAAGCAGAAGAACTCCGCCTCGGTCGCAATCTCGTCGGCGGTCAGCGCCGCGCGCGGGATTTCGATCATCGTGCCGACCTCGTACTTGAGGTCGATGCCGGCGGCCGCGATTTCCTTATCGGCGGTCTCGACGACGATGTCCTTAACGTACTTAAGCTCCTTGACCTCGCCGACCAGCGGGATCATGATTTCGGGCTCAATCGTCCAATCCGGATGCGCCTTCTTGACGTTGATGGCCGCACGGATGACCGCAGCGGTCTGCATCTTGGCGATTTCGGGATAGGTGACGGTAAGGCGGCAGCCGCGGTGGCCCATCATCGGGTTGAACTCGTGCAGGCCGGCGATGATCGCCTTAATCGCTTCCACGGACTTGCCCTGCGCCTTGGCAAGCGCTTCGATGTCCGCTTCCTCGGTGGGAACGAACTCATGCAGCGGCGGGTCCAGGAAACGGATGGTTACGGGGTTGCCCTCGAGCGCCTCGTACAGCTTCTCGAAGTCGCCCTGCTGATACGGCAGAATCTTCGCGAGCGCCTTTTCACGCTCTTCCACGGTGTCCGCGCAAATCATCTCGCGGAACGCGGCGATGCGGTCCGCTTCAAAGAACATGTGCTCCGTGCGGCAAAGGCCGATGCCCTCCGCGCCGAGCTCGCGGGCTTTCTTCGCGTCCGCCGGGGTGTCGGCGTTCGTGCGGACCTTGAGGGTGCGGAACTCGTCCGCCCACGCCATGATCCGGCCGAATTCGCCGGCGATTTCCGCGTCCACGGTCGGAATGATGCCGTCGTAGATGTTGCCGGTGGAACCGTCAATCGAAATATAGTCGCCCTCGTGGTAGGTCTTGCCCGCCAGGGTGAACTTCTTGTTTTCCTCGTCCATGACGATGTCGCCGCAGCCGGAAACGCAGCAGGTACCCATGCCGCGCGCCACAACCGCCGCGTGGGAGGTCATGCCGCCGCGAACGGTCAGGATGCCCTGGGAAGCCTTCATGCCGGTGATGTCCTCGGGAGAGGTCTCCAGACGCACCAGCACGACCTTTTCGCCGCGCTTGTTCCACTCTACCGCGTCCTCAGCCGTGAACACGACCTTGCCGCAAGCGGCGCCGGGCGAAGCACCCAGGCCCTTGCCGGCGGGCGTCGCCGCCTTGAGCGCGGCCGCGTCGAACTGCGGGTGCAGAAGGGAGTCAAGGTTGCGCGGGTCGATCATCGCGACCGCCTGCTTTTTGTCAATCATGCCCTCGTCCACAAGGTCGCAGGCAATTTTGAGCGCCGCCTTCGCGGTACGCTTGCCGTTGCGGGTCTGCAGCATGTAGAGCTTGCCCTCTTCGACGGTGAACTCCATATCCTGCATGTCGCGGTAGTGGTCCTCCAGGGTCTTGCAGACCTCGGTGAACTGCTTGAACGCCTCGGGGAACTTCTGCTCCATCTCGCTGATGTGCATCGGGGTGCGCACGCCGGCCACGACGTCCTCGCCCTGCGCGTTGGTCAAAAATTCACCGAACAGGCCCTTCGCGCCGGTCGCCGGGTCACGCGTGAACGCAACGCCGGTGCCGCAGTTGTCGCCCATGTTGCCGAACGCCATCATCTGGACGTTGACCGCGGTGCCCCAGGAATAGGGGATGTCGTTGTCGCGGCGATAGACGTTCGCGCGGGGGTTGTCCCACGAACGGAAGACCGCTTCCACAGCGCCCATGAGCTGGACCTTCGGGTCGGTCGGGAAATCCGCGCCGATCTTGGATTTGTATTCGGCCTTGAACTGCTCGGCAAGCTCCTTGAGGTCGTCGGCGGTCAGCTCGACGTCCTGCGTGACGCCGCGGGCTTCCTTCATCTCGTCGATGAGCTGTTCAAAGTATTTCTTGCCGACTTCCATAACGACGTCGGAATACATCTGGATGAAACGGCGATAGCAGTCCCACGCCCAGCGGGGATTGCCGGACTTCGCCGCCATAACCTCGACGACGTCTTCGTTTAAGCCAAGGTTCAAAATGGTGTCCATCATGCCGGGCATGGACGCGCGCGCGCCGGAGCGCACGGACACAAGCAGCGGGTTTTCCTTATCGCCGAACTTCTTGCCGGTGATGCCCTCGAGCTTCGTGATGTACTCCATGATCTGCGCCTGGATCTCGTCGTTGATCTTGCGGCCGTCCTCGTAGTACTGCGTGCAGGCCTCGGTCGTGACCGTAAAGCCCTGCGGGACGGGCAGACCCAGCCCGGTCATTTCGGCAAGGTTCGCGCCTTTGCCGCCGAGCAGGTTGCGCATGTCCTTGTTCCCTTCGGAGAACAGGTACACAAACTTTTTACTCATGCAATTACCTCCATTTTTCATTGCCTTCTGAAAATCTGGCTGGCCCGTACGCCGCACGGCGCAGGGCACAGAGGACCATCCGATATTTTACCATAAACCTTTCGGGATTTCCACCTTTTTTCCGAATTTTCCCGACATTTTATAAAACCGGGCAAAAGACGCGGGTTTTTGGGGCGTTTTCAATGGATTTTGCACAACCGCGCGCAAAAAAAGTCCCGCAGAAAGCCCTGCGGGACAAAAAATCAGGCGTTCAGCTGCGCTTCAAACTGCGGCAGCACCAGCTGCTTGGCCGTCTGGAACACGACGAAGCCCGTCGCGGCCGAATAGCCGTCGTTGCCCGTAAGGCCGCCCGTGCGCTGGATGGTCTTGCAGTCGTCGGTCACCATGTACACATATTTGAGCGTGTCGGCGCTGCGCTTAAGCTTCCCGGCGGCGTCCGTTTTGCCGGAAAACTGCCAGACCTGGTTGCTGTCGCTGACGGGCTCGGTGTACGCGCAGGCCAGCAGCGACACGTCCACGCCGTACTTGTCCGCGACGGCGCGGATGAATTTGTTGTTCGGGTCGTCGGTAAACAAGGTCGTATATTCCTCCTCGGGCATCGTCAGTCCATACGGCAGCGTCGCCTCTGCGGCGGTCGTCTCCGGCGCGGCGGTAACGGCGGGCGCGGTCGCGGCGGTCGACGGAGTCGGCGCCGTTGTGCCGGAAATTTCCGCCGGCGGCACCGTGGCGGCGGGCGCGGTCGTCGTATTTGGCTCTTCTGTATTGGCACACGCGCAAAGCAGCAGGAACACAAGGCTCAGCGCCGTGAGGGTCGAAAGTATTTTTCGCATGGGGACTCCTTAGAAAACAAAAGTAAACCGGCGGCGCAGAACGCCGCCGGCTCGGTCTTGGTCTGCTTACGCAAACAGGCCCGCGATCGTCTCGATGATGCCCATGAAGAACGCCTGAATGTCTTCTACCGGAAGATTCAGGCCCGCCAGAAGCTCGCTGAGCTGCTCGAAAGCGCCCATGATGCCTTCAATGATCGTGTTGAAATCCATGTGGCTGCATCTCCTTTCCTTAAAGTTCGGCATTATTATAACAGATTTTTCCGCACGGCACAACAAAAAGCTGTGAAAATGTTGTACAAAACGTTCGCTTTGAATTTGTGAAATTCCACAAGTTTGCCGTTCTTTTTTCGACAAAGGCCGGGGCGGTTTGTACGTTTATAGAATGTTTTGATTGTAATGTCTATTTTTTGCGAGACTGTCGTAAAAAGGAAGAAAACGAGCACCCAACATTTCTGCAAATGGACGGACGGCGAGGCGGCGTTTGAAAAGCGGTTGCAATCCCCGGAAAAACATGGTACGATTCTGGAAACGGCGCAAATTCAAAAAGGAGGCGGACGCATGGGCAAGTCGCAGTCAAGCTGCCCGTACGCCAAGGCGTGCGGCGGTTGCCAGCTGCAGAACCTTACTTACCCGCAGCAGCTGCAATACAAGCAGGTCAAGTGCATCCGCCTGCTTGGGAAATTCTGCCATGTTGAGGAAATCCTCGGCATGGAAAACCCCTACCATTACCGCAACAAGGTGCAGGCGGCGTTTGCGCGCACGCGCAGCGGCAAAATCATTTCCGGCGTGTACCAGGCGAAATCCCGGCGCGTTGTGGCGGTCGAGCGGTGTCTTATTGAGGACGAAAAGGCGGACGAGGTCATCGGCACCGTGCGGACGCTTTTGGGGCAGTTTCGCCTGACCCCCTACGACCCGGACCGGCAGACCGGCTTTTTACGGCATGTGCTTGTCAAGCGCGGCTTTCAAAGCGGACAGCTGATGGTCGTGCTCGTCACGGGCTCCCCCGCCTTTCCGCACAAGCGCGATTTCCTCGCCGCGCTCTTAAAGCGCCACCCGGAGATTACCACCGTGCTGCAAAACGTCAACGGTGCGCACACGGGGATGGTGCTCGGCGCGCGCGAAACGGTGCTGTACGGGCCGGGCAAGATTGAAGAGCAGCTCGGCGGCTGCACCTTTCAAATCAGCGCCAGGGCGTTTTACCAAATCAACCCTGTCCAAACAGAGGTGCTGTACCGAAAGGCGCTGGAATTTGCCGCGCTTCGCGGGACCGAGACCGTCATAGACGCCTATTGCGGGACCGGCACAATCGGCATTTTCGCGGCGAAGCACGCAAAAACCGTTGTCGGCGTGGAGCTTAACGGCGATGCCGTGGCCGACGCGCGCGAGAACGCAAGGCGAAACGGGATACAAAATATCCGTTTTATAGAGGCCGATGCGGGCGAATTCCTGACCGGAATGGCGACGGCCGGCGAGCGCGCGGACGTGGTGTTTTTGGACCCGCCGCGCGCAGGCAGCAGCCTCGCCTTTCTGCGGTCGCTCGTTTCCCTTGCCCCCGCGCGGGTCGTCTACATTTCCTGCAACCCCGAAACCCAGCAGCGTGACCTGCTGTACCTGTGCAAGCACGGCTACCGCGTCAGGAAAATACAGCCCGTCGATATGTTCCCGCACACAAACCACGTCGAGACGGTGGCGCTGCTGACCCGAAAACAGGCGCGGTTGCAAGCGGTGAACGGCTAAAGCGGACAAAACCCCGTTTTGCGCCGTCTTTCTTTGCAAAGCCCAACGGCCCCAGCCGCATTTTTGCCACGAGGAACAGACGATGAAAGCACCTGAGCTTCGAGCCTTACACGACAATACGAAATATATGCTGCGCAACTGGTACCGCTGGCACCGGCGCAGCTTTTTGTATCTTGCGGCGCGCATTCCGGCGCTGGTCGCCGTGCCGATGCTGATGGCCTACGCGCCGAAGGTCATTTTGGACTGCGTTACGGCGCACGCGCCCGTTTCCGCGCTGGTGCTGCGTGTGGCGCTTTTAAGCGCCGCCATTGCGGCGGCGAGCTGGGTCGCGCCCTTTATGCAGCAAAAGCTGGAGGGCAGCTCGCAGATTTTGCGGATGCGCTATGCGGTGCTGTCGTTCCGCAAGACCATGACCGCCGACTTTGTGGACGTGGAAAGCCTTGCGGGGCGCGAACGGCTCGAGCGCAGCGCGACCTTTACCAATTCCGGCTCGCGGGATTTCTGCGAGGTGCTCTGCCTGCTGATGCAAAGCGTGTTCGGCATCATCACCTCCGTCGCGCTGCTGCAAAGGCTGCCCGCCCTGATGCTGCTGCTGTTGCTGCTGGCGTGCGCGGGCGAATTCCTCCTGTACCGGCTCGAGTACCGCGCCGACCGCAAAAGCCGCGAGCAGCGCAACCGGCTGCTGGTCAAATTTTCCTACTTTTACCGCACGAGCCACGAATTTTCCGCGGGCAAGGACATCCGCCTGTTCGGCCTCGGGGACTGGTTCATCTATATCACGGCGGCCGCCCTGCGCGCGTACACCGGGGTTATCCGGCGGTATCTGGGCGTGTCGTTTTCCGTTTCGGCCGCGCGCGCGCTGGTTTCGGCCGCGCGCGACGGCGTGGCGTATTTCTTTTTGATTGCCTCGGTGCTCGACGGGCGCATTTCCGTTTCGGACTTCATCTTCCTGTTCGGCATCGTCACCGGCTTTTCGGGCTATGTGTCGCAGCTGACGGCGCAGTACAACCAGCTGATTCGCTGTTCGCTGGAATGCACGAAATTCCGCGACTATGTGGAAAGCCCCGAGCGCGGACAGATTGTGCTGCCGGCGCTTTCTAAAGCGGACGGCTATGCGGTGGAATTTCGCGACGTGCATTTTCGCTACGCCGACAGCGACCGGGAGACCATCCGCGGAATGTCCTTTTCGGTGCGCGCTGGGGAAAAAATCGCCATCGTCGGCGAAAACGGCGCGGGCAAAACCACCGCGATTAAGCTGCTGTGCGGGCTGTACGCCCCGACCGGCGGCGAGGTGCGCGTAAACGGGCAGGCGCTTTCCGGCGTATCGCAGAAAAGCTGCTTCGACCTCTACTCGGTCGTTTTTCAGGATTACCGCTTTTTGCCGGTGAGCATTGCGGAAAACGTCGCGCTGCGCCCCATGGCGGAAATCGACCGCGCAAGGCTTTTCGACTGTCTTGAGAAAGCGGGGATGTATGAAAAAATCCAGTCGCTGCCCGAAAAAGAGGCGAGCAAAATGGACAAAAGCGTGTTTCCGGGCGCCGTGGACTTTTCCGGCGGGGAAAAGCAGAAGCTGCTGCTTGCGCGCGCGCTTTACAAGGACGCGCCCATCCTCATCCTGGACGAGCCGACCGCCGCGCTCGACCCCATTGCGGAAAACGAGCTGTATTTGCAGTACAACGCGCTGTCGGCGCACAAGACCTCGTTTTTCATCTCCCACCGGCTTTCCTCCACGCGCTTTTGCGACCGCATCCTGTTTATAGCCGACGGGCGCGTCGCGGAATTCGGCACGCATGAGGAGCTGATGCAAAAGCACGGGCGGTACTTCCGCATGTACGCGCTGCAAAGCTACTACTACCGGGAGGAGGCGAACGCGCTGTGATTCGATACATTCGCGCCTATCTGCGGGCGTTTTCCGAAACCGTGCGGTTCGAGCCGCTGCTGGTCCCCGTCGCCGTTCTCCTGGCCGTCTGCATGGGGGCGAAGCCCTTTGTCAATATCTATTTTTCCGCGCGGATTGTCGCGGAGCTTTCCGGCACGCCCGAAACGGACGCGCTTGTCCTGCTCGTCGCCGTATGCCTCGGGCTCAACTTCCTTTTGCAGCTTTTGCAGGACGCGCTGACCCCGACGTTTTACATGCTGCGCAGCCGTCTGTATGAAAAGGAGCGCATGGCCGTCGAGCACAAGCTGTTCCGGCTCGACTTTGCAAAGCTGGAGGACAGCTCGTTTCAGGAGCTTGTCCACCTGCACACCGAGTCGATGGACCGCATTTTTTCGGCCTTTGTCCAGCTTTGCTGGATGTTCAAGGACTTTTTGACCGGGCTTGTGACGCTTGTCTGCGCCGCGGCGCTCATCTGGCCGCTTTTGCGGCTCGGCGTTACGAAAACGGGCGACGGCTTTTTGCACTCGCCGTGGTTTTTGGCGGCGCTGGGGCTCGGCATTGCGGTGTCGGTCGTCATCATCCTGCACCTAAGCGGCAAAACCAGCCGCATCTGGTTCCATTCGAACGAACGCTACGGGCGGCTCAACCGGCTGTTCCGGCGCTACCGCGATTTGCTGGCGGATTACAACTCCGGCAAGGAGGTCCGCCTTTACAACGAACGCCCGCTCATTGAAAAAGAGGCGACCGAGCAGCTTTTGTCCAAGGGCGAGGTCATTTTGCGCGAGACCTCGCAGCAATCCGCGGCGGCAAGCGCCTACATCGCCGTGGTCGGGGCGCTGGTGGGCTTCGGCGTTTACACGTTCATCGGGGCGAAGGCGTCGCTGGGTCTTTTTGACATTGAGGCGCTGGTGCGCTACATCGGCGCGTTTATGCAGATGATTTCCGGCATCACCGCCATTGCGACCACGCTCGGCCGCCACGCGGAGCTGCTGCCGAACCTGGAATACTATTTCCGCATTGTGGACACGAAAAGCGATATGGTCTACGGCGACAAGGAAATTGCCCTGGACGCCGTCGAGGTGGAGTTCCAGGACGTCTGGTTCAAATACCCGTCGGCCAAGGACTACACCCTGCGCGACATCTCCCTGAAAATCGGCCGGGGCGAACGGCTCGCGGTCGTCGGGCGCAACGGCTCGGGCAAGACGACGTTCATCAAGCTCCTGTGCCGACTGTACGACCCCGACCGCGGCGCGGTCTTCGTCAACGGCGTGGACCTGCGCGACCTTTCGCGCGCATGCGTCACGCGGCTGTTTTCGGTCGTGTTCCAGGACTTCAAGCTGTTTGCGCTGACCGTTTCGGAAAACGTCGCCTGCGGGGAGGACGCCGACAAAGAGAAGCTTACCGAAAGCCTGAAAAGCGCGGGCGTCCTCGAGCGCATAGAGCGCATGGAAAAGCGCGAAAACACCCCGCTTTACAAGGACCTGGACCGCGACGGTGTGGAGATTTCGGGCGGGGAGGCGCAAAAGCTGGCGCTCGCGCGCGCGCTTTATAAGGACGCGCCCGTCGTGGTGCTCGACGAGCCGACCGCCGCGCTTGACCCGGTGGCCGAGCATGAAATTTACCAGCAGTTCAACCGCTTTGTCGCGGGCAAAACCGCCATCTACATTTCGCACCGGCTCTCCTCGTGCCGGTTCTGCGACCAAATCGCCGTGTTTTGCAAGGGCGCGCTGGTCCAGCACGGGACGCACGACGAGCTGGTCTGCGCCGACGGCGAATACAAGCGCCTTTGGGACGCGCAGGCGGCGTATTACATTGAGGAGCTTGCGCAGTAACCCGCCGCGCGAACCGAATACAAAGCACGGGCCCGCGCCTTTTCGGCGCGGGCCCGTTTTGCTGTCTGGACATTACGCGAACCGGCAAATGGAATTGAGCGGGAATTTGCCGTCGCTGTATTTTTGGGCGCCGGACTCGAAAATGCCGACCACCGCGCCGTCTTTCCAATCGATTCCCTCCAAAAGCGGGGGCAGGCGGCGTTCCTCGCGTCTTGCGTCCTTTGTAAGCGCATAGACCGGCGCTTCCCTGCCGGGAACGGTCAGGTAATAGGCGGGCGCGCGGCGGGTCACGTCGTCGAACACCAGCAGATGCGAATCCGTATTGCGCCCATAGGACGTGCTCAGGGCGAAGCCGCCGTCCGCGGTGCGCGCAAGCCCCTGCACCAGGTTCGGCGTGGTCAGCGCAAAGGCGGGTACCGGCACCGTGTCGTTGCCCGCCTGGAACGCGGCGTCGAGCGCGCCGAGGGCGTATGCGTTGCAGCGGGAAAAATGCACCTCGCGCATCGTCATCTGCATATGGTGCGTCGCGTCCGTACCGTAGCGTTCGTCGGGATAGTAGGTGTAAAACTCCCCGGCGTACAGGTAGGTTCCATCGCAATGGATGTAGGAGCAGCGCACGTCGGTCTGCACAAAGGCGTCGAGCGTGAGCGTCCCGCCGTCGGGCAGCGCCCGAAGCGCCTCCAGCGCAAAGCGGTAAATGCGGTCGCCCGAGCAGAGGTACAAATACCGGTCGCTGTCGGCAAGCCCGCCCGCATGGCCGGTAAAATCGCTTTGGTCCGCATTTTGCAGCCGCAGCGTTTTGGTGCGCGCGCCGGCGTCATCCACAAAGCTCAGCACGGAAGCGCCGTCGTCGTGGTAATAGGACACCACGTGGCTTTCCAGCGCCTCGCAGTAGCAGTAGCCCTGCGGCACATAGCCGTTTTCGACCTCTGGGATTTCGGCAAGCGGCGTGTAGCCCGTGTAGTCGTTGTCGCTGTGTATGGCGCCGCGCACCCCGCGCACAATCGTTTCCGAGACGTTTGCAAGCGCCTTGCGGTATCCCGTCGCCGCCCGCGGCGCATTAGCGCCCCCGACGAAATACGCGGCCGTACCTATAACCAGCAGCCCCGCAAGCACAAGCGCGACGGCCTTGCCGAGCTTCCCGTGCCGGTTTCGTTTTTTCATATCCGTTTCCCCCAGAAAAAAGCGCGGGCGCGCCATCCGAAAACAGCGCGCCCGTTTTGTAAAGCTTATTTTGCCAGTGCGGCGACCTCGAGCATATAGGTGCCCAGCTGCCCGCCGAATTCCGGCGCGCCGTCCATGATAAGACGGCCCTTCTTGACCGCTTCGAGCATATCGTCGGTGCCAAGCAAAATGCCCAGCGCGCTGTCGAGCGAATCAAAGCGCAGCGTAAAGAACGGCATGGCGCGTTTGTACTCGCCCCTGCCCGCGCGCGATTTGCCCGCCTTGATGCGCAGGTACGCCGAGACCTGCGGATACCCGTTAACCGCCCACGCATACACGCGGTCGGGGCTTTTGGAGGTCCATTCGTGGATATCCTCGTGCCCCATCTTGTTCAGCTGGCTGATGCCCGACGACAGCAGGTAGAAGAAGCATTTGACCATGAGCTCCTTCGTCGCGTCGTCCTTGGGCGCTTCGGTGGCGCCCAGCAGAGAGGACATTTTGAGCAGCGTCATCAGAAACGCCTTAAACGCGCCGAAATGCGAGAACACACCGCGCATTTTCGGCAGCGTGGCGGGGCCGATTTTGCCCTTGAAAAAGGCGTTCATCGCCTCCACGCTCTTAAATTCCAGCTCCACATGCGGGTGCGGCTCGACCTTATTGAGGTGGACAAGCCATTCGTCGCTGTTGACGACGAAATGCATGCCGACCTTACCGCCCTCGGCGTCCGGGTCCAAAGCGCTGACCTGAATGACGGCGTGGACCTTTTGGAACTGCTTTTTCAAGGACGGCACGTCCGTCGCAATCACCTTCACCAGCGGCAGCGCGGCGTTGAAAAAGATTTTATTGGAATACAGCTCTTCTTTGGTATGCAATGCTTTCACGCTCCTTTCTCGACTGCAAACGGGACTTAGACTTCGTCGTCCCAGTTGTCGTCGAGCTCGAAGTCCTTATGCATGACCTCGCGGACGGCTTCAATGATGCCGTTGGCGTCGATGCCGACGATGGACATGATGTCCTCGTGCAGGCCGATGGGCGCAAACTGGTCCGGGTGGCCGAGCTTCTTGAACGCGCAGCCCTTGCCGGACTCCACCACGACCTCCGCGACGGCGGAGCCCAGGCCGCCGAGCACGCTGTGGTCTTCGACGGTGATGATGCGGCGCGTATCCTGCACCGCCTTGAGGATGGCCTCCTTGTCAATCGGCTTAATCGTGTGCATGTTGAGCACGCGGACCTTTAAGCCGTCGGCCGAATCCAGGAACTTCGCCGCTTCGCGTGCCTGGAACACGCACGAACCGCAGGCGATGACGGTGATGTCGGTGCCCGGGTGAACCTCCACCGCCTTGCCGACCTCAAAGCCGTAGTCCTCGTTGTCATACAGCACGCGGTCGAAGCCGCGGTTGATGCGGATGTAGTAGGGGCCGAAATTCTCATACGCCGCCTTGACCGCGTTCGCGGTCTCGTAGCCGTCCGCCGGGCAGATAACCGTCAGGTTCGGCATGGCGCGGGTCACGGCCAAATCGACAATGGCGTGGTGCGTCGAGCCCGCCTGGCCGAACGACGTGCCCGCGTGGGTCGCGATGATTTTGGCGTTGACGTTCTGATAGCAGATGTCGGTGTGCAGCTGGTCCGCCGCGCGCAGCGACGCGAACACCGAGAAGGTGGACGCAAAGGGCACAAGCCCCGCGCGCGCCATACCGGCCGCGACGCCCAGCATGTTCTGTTCGGCAATGCCGACGTTAAACACGCGCTCCGGGCAGGCGTTGGTGAAATCCTGCAGCTTCGTGGAGGTCGCAAGGTCCGCCGTGACGGCGACAATCTCCTTGTGCTCCTTGGCAAGATTTGCCAGCGTTTTGCCGTAGATTTCCGAGGTGGAAAGCTCGGGGGTCTCAATGACGTTATAAACGAATCCTCCAGCCATTACGCAAACTCCTTTCCGCAGCGTTCGATGCGCTCCGCGCTGTACGCGTCCAGGTCCTTGGCCGCCTCTTTCGCCATTTCTTCGTCAATGGCGCCGTAGTGCCACTTGTAATTGCCCGCCGTCAGCTTAATGCCGACGCCCTTGACGGTGTCCGCCACAATGACGCTCGGCTTGTCGGTGCAGGCGTGCGCCTCGTCAATGGCGCGGCACAAATCCACAATGTCGTTGCCGTTGCAGGTGATGGTGTTGAGCCCGAACGCCGTAAACTTTTCGGGCAGGGGCTCAAGCTTCATCACGTCTTCGGTGTTGCCGTCAATCATGCAGTGGTTGCGGTCGACGATCGTGATGCAGTTGGTGAGGTTGTAGTGGCGGATGGTCATCAGGCCCTCCCAGTTGGAGCCTTCGTCCAGCTCGCCGTCGCCCGTGACAACGTAGGTCGTGTAGTCCTTGCCAAGCACCCGCGCCGCAATGGCCGTGCCGGCGGCGATGGGGATGCCGTGGCCCAGAGAGCCGGTGGACGCGTCCACGCCGACGACCTTGTTGGAGTCGAGGTGGATGCCCATTTTGGAGTTCGTCAGGTTAAAGGTTTTCAGCTGCTCGGGGTCGTTCCAGCCCAGGTCGCACAGCACCGGCGCATAGGCGATGCCCGCGTGACCCTTGCTGAGGATAAAGCGGTCGCGGTCCTCCCACTTCGGGTCGTCAAGCTTTAAGTTCAGATAGCGGTGGTACATGACGGTCAAAATGTCCATCACGCTCATACCGCCGCCGATGTGGCCGCTGCCCGCCCAGACCGTAGTCTGCAAGCAGAGGTGGCGCAGGTCGTTGGCTTTTTTCTCCAGCGCCAGCCATTCGTCCTTGGTCAAAGGTGCTCTTTGCATAGTTTTCCTCCCTTATATCCTGCGGCAGACGCCGCAACATTTCCGGTGTTCAGCCCTTGAGCTCCGGGTGCCGCTTTTCGACGACGGAGAACGCATCCTCGGCGATTTCGACCGCCTTTTTGATGTCCTCGTCGGTGACGGCGGCGTTGATGAAGTGGTTGTGGTGCGACGCCAGGAACAGCCCGCGGCTGACGCACTCGGCAATCCACTCCTGATGCAGCATCAGGCTGTCGTCGTTTGCAATGCGCAGATAGAACAGCGCCGGCTCGCCCGACACGACCAAATCGAAGCCGTGCTCCGCGGCCGCGGCCTTGAAGCCCTCGGTCAGCTTCGTGCCCTTTTCGCGGAACAGCGTCGGGATGTCGAGCTTTTTCATCTTGTTGATGCAGGCAATGCAGGCCGCGAACGGCACGGCGCTCATCCAGTACGAGCCCGTATAGGTGATGCCCGAAACGGTGCTCTTCATATGCGCGCCGCCGCAAAGCGCCGACATGTTGTAGCCGTTGGCAAGCGCCTTGCAGAAGCAGATGAGGTCCGCCTTGATGCCGTAGTAGTGGTCGGAGCCCTGCAAATCGAGCCGAAAGCCCGTGCGCACGTCGTCGAAAATCAGGACCATGCCCTTTTCGTCGCAGAACTTGCGCACCGCCTGCCAGTATTCCTTGGAGGCGACTTCGTTGTCCTTGAAATTGCCGTGGTCATAGGGCTGCGCGATAAGACCCGCCACGTCGCCGTCGCAGGCGTTGTACGCGTCCTCGAGCGCCTGCAGATTAAACCACGGGACGACCACGTTGTTCGCGACGTCCTCGGGCAGAATACCGGGATAGTCCACCTTCTGCGCCCACTGGAAGTCGCCGTGGTAGTAGCCCTTTAAGAAAAACATTTTCTTTTTGTGCGTATGCGCGCGCGCCGTCATAACCGCCAGGGTCGTGGTGTCCGAGCCGTTCTTGGCAAAGAACGCCCAGTCCGCCGACGCGACCGTGTCGACCAGGTTTTCGGCGCACTCCACCATGACCTTCGACGGGGAGGTGGTGCAGTTGCCCTTTTTGAGCTGCTTTAAGGCCGCGGCGTCGACGTCGGGGTCGTTGTAGCCGAGCACGTTGGGCCCGTAAGCGCACATGAAATCGATGTACTTGTTGCCGTCCACGTCCCAAAAATAGGTGCCCTGCGCCTTTTCCGAGAAGAACGGCCACTTCGAGACCGGCACCCAAAGGCCCTCCGCCGGGCCGAGATGGCCATAGATGCCCGACGGGATAACCTGGATGGCGCGGTTGAAATATTCACGGCTTTTGTCGTGCTTATACTCCGGAAATTTGCTCATCAAAATACCCTCCTTTTACGCCAAATACAGCGCGACGCGGTCCAGAATACGGTTCATGTTGTCCACCATGGACAGCATGCCGCGAATCTCTACCGTGCCAAGGCCGATGCACTCGAGCGCGTTAATTTTGCCGGTAAACAGGTCGTGCGCCAGCTGCAGGGAGTCAAACTGCATAATGGCGCGCGGCTTTTCGGGCGCTTTTTTGATGGCGACAAGGTGGTGGTCCTTGACGCGCAGCGTCGCCGAAGGGCCGTCCTTGATAAGAAACGCCACGTCGCCGTCGAGCATATACGACGCGCTGGCTTTGCCCACGGCGTCCTGGTTGCCAATCTGCGCCAGGGAAACGGCGATGGTGTAGAACGTCAGCTCCGTGGAGAGCTTGAAAAACGCCGGGTCCCGCAAAGCCTCCTCGCTCGGGCGCAAAAACTCCGTCAGGCGGTCGGTCAGGGCGACAAAGGTCTTGAGCAGAAAGCCGATTTTTGTGAAGCCCTTGACGGGGACCGGCGTAACGGTGCCGTCAATCATGCCGTTGAACTGCTTGCAGGAAGCGAACGGAATGAGGATGTCGTGCGGCTGCTTGCCGTCTTCCATACGGCAGCCCTTGCAGGTGAATTTGATGGTTGCCGTGGGGCCGTCCTTCACGTCAAAGCAGATGGAGACGGGCTTTTTAAGTCCGTACAAAATCTCCTTGGCTTTGGTGTCGAGCGCGCACAGGTTTTCGAGCGTGCCCAGGACGCCGTACAGGTTCACGTACGCAAGTGTTCTTGAATCGGTCAATGGGATTCCTCCTTTGCGTTTGGGCGGCCGGCACCGGGTCCAAACAAAACTATGTAAAAAGTATAACAAAGTTTTCATGCAAAGTCAACGAAAACCCGAACGGCAAAAACGAAAAATCCGTGGAAAACCGCCGTGATGCAGTTTCCGGGCCCTTTCCCAAAAAAACAGGTGATTTTTCTGCGCATTTATGGTATAATGTGGAATGTATGCGGCCGTTTGCACGGCAAGCGGCAGGAAAGGACCGATTGACATGTCATTGTTCAAAAAGATATTCGGCGACTATTCCTCAAGGGAGATTAAGCGCATTGTGCCCCTGCAAAAGCAGGTGCTTGCGCTCGAGGACGAGTACGCCGCGCTCACCGACGACGAACTGAAGGCCAAGACCCCGGCCTTTCGCGAACGCCTGCAGAACGGCGAAACGCTCGACGACATTCTGCCCGAGGCCTTCGCCGCATGCCGGGAGGCCGCTTCGCGCGTGCTCAACATGAAGCACTTTCCCGTGCAGATTCTCGGCGGCATTGTGCTGCACCAGGGGCGCATTGCCGAAATGAAGACCGGCGAGGGCAAAACGCTGGTTGCGACCCTGCCCGCCTACCTCAACGCGCTTGCGGGCAAGGGCGTGCACATCGTGACGGTCAACGACTATCTTGCCCGCCGCGACTCGGAATGGATGGGCAAGCTGTACCGCTTTATGGGGCTTTCCGTGGGGCTTATCGTCCACGAGTGCAGCAACGAGGAGCGCAAGGCCGCCTACGCCGCCGACATCACCTACGGCACAAACAACGAAATGGGCTTCGATTACCTGCGCGACAACATGGTGCAGTATGCGTCGCAGCGCGTGCAGCGCGGCCACAGCTTCGCCATTGTCGACGAGGTGGACTCCATTTTGATTGACGAGGCGCGCACGCCGCTGATTATTTCCGGCCAGGGCGACAAGTCCACCGACCTCTACAAAATCGCGGACACCTTTGCGAAATCGCTGAAAATGGTCACCGTCAAGGAGCTGGACACCAAGGTCAACGCCGAGGACATGGTCGACGCGGACGGCGACTTCATCGTCGACGAAAAGGCGCGCAGTGCGACGCTGACCAAGCGCGGCATTGCCAAGGCCGAAAAGGCCTTTAACATCGAAAACCTGATGGATGCGGAAAACAGCACCCTGCTGCACCATCTTGAGCAGGCCATCCGCGCCATCGGCGTCATGAAGCGCGACGTGGATTACGTCGTCAAGGACGGGCAGGTGCTCATCGTCGACGAATTCACCGGGCGCATCATGCTCGGCCGCCGTTACAGCGAGGGCCTGCACCAGGCCATCGAGGCGAAGGAGGGCGTCAAGGTCGAGCGCGAAAGCCGGACGCTTGCGACCATTACGTTCCAAAACTATTTCCGCCTTTACAACAAGCTGTCCGGCATGACCGGTACGGCGATGACCGAAAGCGAGGAGTTCCGGGAAATTTATTCGCTCGACGTGGTCGCCATTCCGACGAACAAGCCGATGATTCGCGTGGACGAAGCCGACGTGCTGTATAAGACCGAGCAGGCGAAGTTCAACGCCATCATTGAAGAGATTCTGGCCTGCCACGAAAAGGGGCAGCCGGTGCTTGTGGGCACGGTCAACATTGAAAAGAGCGAGGCGCTTTCCAAGGCGCTGCGCCGCCGCGGCATTAAGCACGAGGTGCTCAACGCGAAGTACCACGAAAAGGAAGCCGAAATCATCGCCCAGGCGGGCAAATACGGCGCGGTGACCATCGCCACGAACATGGCGGGCCGCGGCACCGACATCATCCTCGGCGGCAACCCGGAATACATGGCGAAGGCCGAAATGCGCAAAAAGGGCTTTTCCGAGGAAATGATTGCCGAAGCGACGGGCTTTGCCGAGACGAAGGACGAGGAAATTCTGGAGGCGCGCCGGACGTTCCGGGAGCTGGAGGACAAATACAAGGCGCAAATCGGCGAGGAGGCCGACGCGGTCCGCCAGGCGGGCGGCCTGTACATCATCGGCACCGAGCGGCACGAGTCGCGGCGCATTGACAACCAGCTGCGCGGCCGTTCCGGCCGGCAGGGCGACCCCGGCCGCAGCCGCTTCTACCTGTCGGCGGAGGATGAGCTGCTGCGCCTGTTTGCGGGCGACCGGTTCTACACGGTGCTCGATTCGTTCAAGTCCGTCGGCGACATGCCCATTGAGACGAAAATGCTAACGAACCTCATTGAGGGCGCGCAGAAAAAGGTGGAGGGCAACAACTTTGCCACACGCCGCAACGTGCTGAAATTCGACGACGTGATGAACAAGCAGCGCGAGGTCATCTACGGCCAGCGCAACCAGGTGCTCGACGGCGCGGACCTGCACGCGACCATCCGGAAGATGCTCGACGACTACTGCGAGGCGCAGGCGGCGTTCTACTGCCCGGCGGCGCTGCCGAAAGCGGAATGGAACCTGCGCGGGATGCAGGCGAAGCTCGGCTGGCTTTTGGGCGCGACGGACGTGTCCGGGCTCGAGAGCCAGGAGGCGTGCGCCGCGCTGCTTCGGGACCTTGCGGCAAAGCGGCTGGACGCGCAGACGGAAAAGTACGGCGAAGCCGTAATGGCCGAGCTCGAGCGCGCCATTCTGCTGCGGAACGTCGATTTGCGCTGGATGGACCACATCGACGCGATGGAGGAGCTCAAGCGCGGCATCTACCTGCGCTCCTACGGCCAGCAGGACCCGGTCATTGCGTTCCGCCGCGAGAGCTTCGACATGTTTGACGAGATGACCGCCGCCATTCAGGAGGGCACGGTCGTCGGCGTGCTGACCGTCCAGCTTCGGACCAACGAAGAGGTCAAGCGCGAGCCGCAGGTCAAAATCACCGGCACCTCCGGCGCGTCGGACGGCAGCGAAAAGCGCCAGCCCGTGCGCAAGGCGAAAAAGCCCGGCCGCAACGACCCCTGCCCCTGCGGCAGCGGCAAAAAATACAAGCACTGCTGCGGCAAGGACGAATAAGCAAGTCTACAGGCAAAGCCGCCCCCGTAGGAAAACGGGGGCGGCTTTTTCGTGTCCAGCCCGGCGGCTTACGCCGTGGGCGCGAGCGCCGCAAGCGCTTCGCCGATATTCAATACATGGTCGCCGATGCGCTCAAAATCCGTCAGCATTTCCGAATAAATCACGCAGGCACGACCCGTGCACGCGCCGCTGTGCATCCGGCGCAGCTGGTTTTCCCGATACCGCTCGACCATATCGTCGATTTGCTGCTCTATGGCGGCGATTTCGGAAAAGGCCGCGGCCTGTGTCAGGCTCAGGCGGGCGACAAGGCCCATAGCGCAGTCTCCCACGCGGCGCATTTCCGAAATTTCCGCCCGCGCGCTTTCGGAGAAGCGCATATGGTTTTCCTCGAGCAGCTTTGTGTATTCGCCGATGTTGACGGCGTGGTCGCCGATGCGCTCCAGGTTCCCCGCAATCTTAAAATAGGCGCTGATGCGCGCGGCGTCCGCTTCGTTGCTCTCCGTCGCAATCATGCCCGAAACGCAGTCGGAAATCTCCTTGTTGAGATAGTCGATGTACGTCTCCCGCCGGTCGATGTCGGCAAGGCGGCCGGAATTGCCGTCCAGAACCGCCAGGAAGCTGCGGTCCACATTTTCCCGCGCCATTTCCGACATGCGCTCCAGCTCGCGGCGCACGTCGTGCAGCGCAATGGCCGAAAGCCCGATGCGCGGCTCGCGCGCGGGCTCCTGCGGCTTCAGGTACAAAAGGTGCGGCGCGTCGTCCGTCCCCGCCTCCTGCGGCCGGCTGGGCAGCACCCGTTCGGCAAACTTCGCCAGAACCGAGCCAAAGGGGAACAGCAGCAGGGTCGTCACCACGTTGAACAGCGTGTGCATATTGGCAATCTGCGCGCTGGGGCTGCCGGGGGTCCAGCTTTCCACAAAGGCCACAAGCGGCGTCGCCATGCAAAGCGCCGTAAATAGAACCGTGCCAATCACGTTGAAGCTCACATGGATAATCGCCGTGCGCTTGGCATTGCGGCAGGTGCCGACCGAGGCGAGCGCCGCCGTAATGCAGGTGCCGATATTTTGCCCGAACAGCACATACACGGCGCTCGGGAGGCCTATGAGCCCGCCGGTTGCCAGCGCCTGCAAAATCCCGACGCTTGCCGACGACGACTGAATCACCGCCGTAAACGCCATGCCGGCCAAAATGCCGACCAGCGGGTTTTCAAAGGAGGTCAGCACCTTGACAAACGGCTCGTATTCGCCCAGCGGCGCCATGGCGTCGCTCATCATGGACATGCCGATAAACAGAATCCCGAGTCCCGCGACGATTTGCCCGTAATGGTGCAGCGCGGGCTTTTTCAGAAAGACGATCAGCACAACGCCCGCAAACGCAAAAATCGGCGCAATCACGCCAATGTCCAGCGCAATCAGCTGCCCGGTCACGGTCGTGCCGATGTTCGCGCCCATAATAACGCCCACGGCCTGCTTGAGCGTCATCATGCCGGAGTTGACAAAGCCGACGACCATGACCGTGGTCGCCGACGACGACTGAATCACCGCCGTAATACCCGCGCCGACCGCGACGCCCAAAAAGCGGTTCGTCGTCAGCTTTTCGAGAATGTGCTTCATGCGGTTGCCGGCCGCCGCCTCCAGCCCGGTGCTCATCATCTGCATCCCGTATAAAAACAGCGCAAGCCCGCCGAACAGCCCCAATATATCCGTAAGTTTCATAAGTCTCGCTCCTGCAAACCCTGTGCTTACCGCCCATTATAAAAGCGGCGCAGGCGCATGTCAACGCGCCTATGCAAAGCTTAACATCGATTTTACCTGTTTCTAACATTCCGGGCTTTCACCCGTTTTCCGCATGCAGCGGGTCAATTTCCGCAGCGCAAAAAAAATCCCCCGGCACAGTGTGCCGGGGGAATTGCTGCAGGGTGGGATGCCAGACGCACGCTTACCGGAACAACGCGTCCGGCAGGGTAAGCGACTGTCCTTGGGACTGCTCGCGAATCAAGATATACTGGTTTTTGCACTGCGCGATGACGCGCAGCGACGCGCCGTCGACGTCTACGGTCGGCAGCAAAAATCGGGAACCGTCATACGCGACGGGGGAAACCAGCGCCGTCCAGCCCTCGCCGTCGACCTGCAAAAGCTTCTCCGATGCGCCGAACTGCGCCGTCATCTCATTTTGGCTTTCCGCAAAAGCGCTTTTGGCAAGCGCTTCAGAGGCAAAGGTATACAGCTCGATTTCGACGCGGCTGTTTGTGTCGGCATATTGCGCGCTTTGCCGTTCCAACGTGGCGGCGGCGCCGTTTTTATAGAGGATTTGCTCGGTCTGGTAGGTTTCGGCGCCGGGAACGAACGCCGCAAACGGCGTCTCCTTTTCGGCGGCGCTTACAAGCGCCGTGCGCACGCCGTCCGCCTGTACGCCCAACGAAAAATACGCATATCCGTTCTCCCGCCAGGCGGTCGGGAACAGAACGCAGCAGCCGACAAGGAGATACAGGGCGAAAAGGCCGGAAAACACGCCGCAGGCAATGGAAGCCGGACGCTTTCGTTTGGCGAAAACGATTGTGAGAACAATGAGAACGATACAGAGCAGGGCGGCAGCCAGGCCTGCCCCAACGGGAAAGAATTGCATAGCGGGGACGCCGCGCACACAGGAACGCGTCGTCCGTTCACCTCCTCATAACACAATAAAAAGCATGGAAGCCCCTAAAAGAGCGGCAGCCCTCCTTTTTGTTTGATACGCCCGCAGAAGTTCCGCATGGAAAGCTTACTCGATTCTATGTTCAGAATACAACGAATTGTATAGAAAGTCAATAAATTTATATATATATATATCTTTGGTTAAAATGACAAAGCGAGCGCCTGTATCGCTGCAAAGCGCTGGGCTTCCATGTTTAGAAAGCACAAAAAATCCCCCGGCGCACTGTGCCGGGGGAATCGTCTTGCCTGTTTTTTACACCAGCGACGCGACAAGGTCGCCCATTTCGGACGTAGAGACTTTTCGGAAGCCGTCCTCATAAATGTCGGGCGTGCGCGCGGCTTTGAGCGCCGCGTCCACCGCCGCTTCAATGGCGTCCGCCGCCTGCGGTTCGTCGAGCGAATAGCGCAGCATCATCGCCGCCGACAGAATCGTCGCCAGGGGGTTCGCGACGCCCTGCCCCGCAATGTCGGGCGCGGAGCCGTGAATCGGTTCGTACAGGCCGAACTTGCCCGCGGCCAGCGACGCGGAGGCAAGCATCCCAATCGAGCCGGAAATCATGGAGGCCTCGTCCGACAAAATGTCGCCGAAAATGTTGGAGGTCACAATAACGTCAAACTGCTTCGGGTTGCGCACCAGCTGCATGGCGCAGTTGTCCACATACATGTGGGAAAGCTCGACTTCGGGGTAGTCCTTCGCCATTTCGGTAACGGTCTTTCTCCAAAGCCGCGAAGAATCGAGCACGTTGGCCTTGTCGACGCTGCAAAGCCTTTTTTGGCGCTTCATCGCCATTTCAAACGCGGTCTTTGCAATGCGGCGGATTTCGGACACCGAATATTTTTCGGTATCATACGCATACGCCTCGCCGTTTTCCTCGCCCGTGCCGCGTTCGCCGAAATAAATGCCGCCCGTCAGCTCACGGACAATGAGGAGGTCCATGCTGTCGCCGATGATTTCATCCTTAATGGGCGACGCGCTTTTAAGCGGCCCGAAAATCTTGGCCGGCCGCAGATTGGCATACAGCCCCAGCGCCCCGCGGATGCCCAAAAGCCCCGCCTCCGGCCGATTCGAGCCGGGCTGGCCGTCCCACTTCGGGCCGCCGACCGCGCCCAAAAACACGCAGTCCGCCGCCCGGCACGCCTGCACGGTCTCCTGCGGCAGCGGCACGCCGGTCGCGTCAATGGCCGCGCCGCCCATGAGCTGCTCGTCATAGACCATTCGGAACCCGAACTTTTCACCCGCGGCGTCCAGGGTCTTCAGCGCCTCGTCGACAATCTCGGGCCCGATGCCGTCGCCTTTTAACACCACAATTTTATGCTCTCGCATATGAAACACTCCTTTTTATCATGCAGGTTTTACCGCCTTGCAGCGCAGGCGCACATAATCCGCCGCCCACACGCCGTCCTGATATAAGCGCGAACGCAGGTCCTCGACAGCCTCCCGGATGATTTCGTCCGTCTCGGCCGCCGGAAGCGCCGCAAACGGCGCTTGGACGAACATCCGAATCCAGTCCTCCATGCCCCGTTCTCCCGCAAGCGGCGTCGGGCGGTCAAACAGCGCCGCAAACGTCACGCGAAAGCCCGCCGCTTCCAAAAGCGGCGCGTATTCGCCGACGGTGGGGAAGAAAAACGGCACGCGGTAGGCAAGCCCCCGCTTTGCAAACGCCCGCCGCAAGGCGGCGTGAATCTGCGCGCCGCAGCCCGCGCCGCCCATTTCAAAGACGAACTGCCCGCCCGCGCGCAGCGCGCGGAAAACGCAGGAAAGCGCGTCCGGCTGGCGCTCGCGGTCAATCCAGTGCAGCACCGCATTGGAAAACACCGCGTCCACGGGGGCTTCCAGCGAAAAATCCGTCGCGTCGCCCAGAAAAAAGCGGATGTCCGGGTGCGCTTGCCGCGCCACGGCAAGCTGCCCTGCGTCCGCGTCCATACCGCAGACCGTATAGCCCGCCGCTTGCAGCTGCCCGGTCAGCGCGCCGCCGCCGCAGCCAAGGTCCAGCACCGTTCGCGCCGTTTCGGGGTCGAGCAGCGCAAGCAGCGCCTCTCCGTATTTCGGCACAAAGGCAAAATGCTGCGCGTACCCGGCCGCATCCCATTGGATATTCATGTTACTTCGCGCTCTTCGCCGCGTCAAAGATGGGCGGCTGCTCGGCGCGCACGCAGTTTTTCTGGCAGCGGTTGATGGCGCACAAAATGCCCTTTAAGGACGCGTAGTTGATGTTGTGGGAAATGCCGATGCCGAACACGTCCTTGCCCGCCGGGTCCTTGATATGAATATAGCTGACCGCCTTGGAATCGCTGCCGCGGGAAATGGCGTGCTCGCTGTAGTCGACGAACTGGTAGTCCTGCAGGCCCACCTTGTTGAGCGCCTGGCAAAAGGCGCCGATGGGGCCCGAGCCCGTGCCCTCAATCTCCATGGGGGCGTCGCCGTTGTATTGCAGCGTCCCGGTAAAGCGGACCTTGGTCAGCGCCTCGTGCTCCTCTTTTTCCTCGCTGAACTTGTGGTTCAAAAGCTTATACGGCCCGCAGACGTTGCGGTACTCCTCGATAAAGAGGTCGAACACCTCCTGCGCCTTGAGCTCGCGGCCGGTCCTATCGCACGCCTCCTGCACCACGGCGCTGAATTCCGGGTGCATGGCCTTGGGCATTTTGAAGCCGAATTCCTGCATGACGTACGCCACGCCGCCCTTGCCGGACTGGCTGTTGATGCGGATAATCGGCTCGTATTCGCGGCCGACGTCCGCCGGGTCTATGGGCAGGTACGGCACCTCCCAGCGGTCGGAATGCGTTTCCGCCATATAGGCCTTGCCCTTGTTGATGGCGTCCTGGTGCGAGCCGGAAAACGCCGTAAAGACAAGCTCGCCCGCATACGGCTGGCGCGGGCCGACGGTCATCTTCGTCGTGCGCTCGTAAACGTCCTTGACGTGGTTGATGTTCGAGAAATCAAGCTTGCAGTCCACATTCTGCGTATACATGTTGAGCGCCAGCGTCACCAAATCGACGTTGCCGGTGCGTTCGCCGTTGCCGAACAGCGTCCCCTCGATGCGGTCCGCCCCCGCAAGCAGGCCCAGCTCCGCCGCCGCAACCGCCGTGCCGCGGTCGTTGTGCGGGTGCAGGCTGATAATCGCGCTGTCGCGCCCTTTCAAGTGGCGGCAGGGTGCAGGCTGATAATCGCGCTGTCGCGCCCTTTCAAGTGGCGGCAGAAATATTCAATCTGGTCGGCGTAGCCGTTGGGCGTGCTGCCCTCGACGGTGGACGGCAGATTGAGAATGACCGGGTTCTCGGGCGTCGCGCCGAGCTCCTCGAGCACGCGCTGGCAGATATCAACCGCAAAATCCGGCTCCGTGCCCGTGTAGCTTTCGGGCGAATACTCATAGCGGATGCGGATGTCGGACTGCGCCATCAGCTCATCGGACAGCTTTTTGACAAGCCGCGCGCCGGAAACGGCGATGTCGGTAATGCCCGCCATGTCCTTTTTGAACACGACCTTGCGCTGCAGCGTCGACGTCGAATTGTAAAAATGGATAATCACGTTTTTCGCGCCCTCGACCGCCTCAAAGGTGCGGCGAATCAGGTGTTCGCGGCACTGCACAAGCACCTGGATGGTCACGTCGTCGGGGATGTAGTGCCCTTCGATAAGCGTGCGCAGGATTTCATACTCCGTCTCGGACGCGGACGGGAACCCGACCTCAATCTCCTTAATCCCGATGTCCACAAGCGTCTGGAACATTTCGAGCTTTTCTTCAAGATTCATCGGGTCAATCAGCGCCTGGTTGCCGTCGCGCAGGTCAACCGAGCACCAGACCGGCGCTTTTTCGATGGTTTTCGACGGCCAGGTGCGGTCGGGGATGTCGACGGGCACAAACGGGAAATACTTGTTTGTTTTCATCACGGTTCTCCTTTTTGCGTTTTGCAATAAAAAATCGCCCGCATTCTGCCGTTCGGCAAAACAGGGGCGAGGAAGCTTCCACGCGGTACCACCCTAATTCAGCGGCGAAAACGCCGCCCTCTTGACGACCTCTAACAAGGTCTGACCGAATAACGAGGTCAACCGTCCCGGCCTATGCTTTCAGCCGGGCGACTCCGGAACGAGCTATGCGCAAACCCTCCGTACTGCCTCGCACCACACGGCAGCTCTCTGAAACCCTCCGGTTTGCCTTATTTCCTTCACAGTCTTTGACAGGCGATATTCTATTGGTTTCTTCATTATATGCGCGCGGCGTTTATTTGTCAAGCAAAATTTCCTGCGGCTCTTCGATAAGTTCCCGGTTCTTGTAGGCAAAATGCTCCCACTTGCAGGGCACGCCCTGCGTTTTGAGCACGTCGAGCAGCGCGTTTTCCAGCACGGGGCTGTCCGTTCCGCAGGCCGTACACAGCGTCACCCGGCCGTTCAAGCCCACCGCCGAGGTGTTAAAGCCCCGGTAGCCCGCGCCGAGATACAGCTCAAACCGCTCAACCAGCTCGCCCGCCGCGCCGTCGAGCCGGTGCGCGCCGAGGTTTGAGAGCGTGGTGGTAATGGACCCGCCCGCCACATGGCGGTACGCCTTGCGAATCGCAAGCTCCCGCGCCGCCCGCGGCGAAAAGCGCGTCACGGGATTGTTGGCGGCAAGGTAGGTCGTCGCCACGCCCGCGCGCACGCCCGCTTCCCCGGCGGCTTTCTGCACGCCGTCGTGGGCGGTCCGCATGGCGCGCGCAAAATCCGCGCCGCATACGTCCCGGTCGAACCGGATGTTGGTGTAATAGGCGAAATTGCGCTGCGTGTGCGAACCGAAAAACGGCCGCAAATCAATCGGGACGGAAAGCGATACGGGCAGGTCGCTTTTCCCGGCATCCGTCGCGCGCAGAATGGCGAAATAAACCGCCGCCGAAAGAAAGTCGTTGATGGAAAAGCCCTGCGGCTTCGTTTGCCGGCGAATATCCACGGCGTCCATCGTAAAGGTCGAAAAGCGTATGTAGTAGCTCCCGTTTTTCGGGGCGGGCAGCGGCCCCCAGAACGCCGGCTTTTCCAACAGCTTCGCCGGCTTGACGGGCTTGTAGTAGAGCCTGTAGGGGTCCAAAAGGTCGCGTTCGGGCGGGATGACCGCCGGCGGCACCGACTCCCCCTTTTGCATGGCGGCGTAGGCGCCGAGCAGCGCTTTCAAAAACGTGACGGCCGCCACGCCGTCGGCGTTCGCATGGAACACGTCCATCGCAAGCCGCCTGCCGCGGATATACAGCCGAAAGCAGGGCTTGTCGGTGTCGAACATCTCGGGATTTTGCACGGGCGGTTCGCCGAACGCGACGACGTCGAGGTCGCGCGCCGGGACGTGCCGGTAGCCGAAAAAGGTCTTCACAAGGTGCGAGCACATCACGGGAAACTGCGGCGCAACGTGGCGCACCGCGCGCCGCAGGACGGCGGCGTCAAATTCGAAGCCTTCAAACAGCACCGCGCAAAGGCGGAACACATACCCGCCCATGGCCGGGTACATATTGGAAACGGAATCAATCGGATACGAAGCGGCCACAGTATCCCCCCTTTTCGAATCTGCTTAGAAAGACGCGCCGCTGACGGTTTTGTCTGCGCGGGCGTTTGTTCCATCATACCTGATTTTCCACGCGAATGCAACCGTCTGTTCTTTTGGCGCACAGAAAAACGACGGGTTTTTCCGCCGGCGCTGCCGGCTGCCGCTTTTCCACAGCCAGCAGCGCTACACAGGCTGCGCTTTGCCGGGCGTACGGCGCGACGTATAGGACCGGCAGCACCAGCACGCACAGCGCGGCCCACGGCAAAAACCGCAGGCGCGCATTTGCGCAGGCAAACGACAGTCCCGCCGAAAGCCGGCGGCTTTCCCGCAGGGCGTCGAGCACGCCGCACCGCTCGTACAGGAAAACCGCGTCAACAAAGGCGTAGCGCTGCACGTCGGCAAAGCCGAAATATAGGCCCGCCAAAAGCGCCAGTGCCTCCAGCAGGACCGCCGCCAAAAGCAGCGGCACAGAAAGCCCTTTCGTGCGCAGCGTCAGCCACAGCGCGCCCGCCCCCGCAAGCGCGGGCGCAAGGTAGGCGAGCATCCGCACCCCAGAGAGCACGCGCCGCAGCCAGAAACTGTAAAGAACGGCGCACGTTTCGCGAAACGAAAACCGGGCAAAATAGCTGCGAAAGCGCTGCGCGCACCGGGCGTTTTGCAAAAACCAGCGCGCCGTGCAGTGCGCGACGAGCGCATACAGCGCCCCGGCAAACACCGCCGCGGCCGCAAACAGCGCGTACAAAGCCGCCCGCGCGCCGGCGGACAGCGGCGCCGCGTGCCGGTGCAGCGTAGAAAGCATCCAGACGCTGACGCAAAGTCCCGCCAGCAGGACGGCGCGTAGGACCGCCTGGAACAGCCAGACGCCCGCCATGGTACCGCGGTTTTCCAAAAGCCGCCGCGTGCAAAGCAGACGCGCGTGCAAAACGATGGACATATTCGGCCGCCTCCTTTTTTCTCTTGCTTACAGTATGTCCAGATTTTGTCCGTATGCAGCGCTTTTTTCCGCATTTTGCCGACGAATTTGACAAAAGCCGTATGTTTTGCATATAATGCTTCTAAGCCCGCCCGGCAAAAACCGTGCGCGGCCGCGCCGGCGCACGCGTACGCAGCCGGCAAAATCCGGAAAGAAAGGAGAAAGCCCTTTTGAAATTTTCGGGCGGAAACGAAAATAGCGCCGGGCCTGCGGCGGGACGCGCGTCTTACCGGACGCGCCGCAGGTGACGAGGAAGAAGTGATCGAAAGTTTCGGCGGATGCTTCTTGCCCCGGATGTGCGGGGGCAGGACCGCCTTGCAGGCGTTAAGCGCCGCAGGGCCGTCCACGCGTTTTGCAAAACCGGTCGGCAACGGCCGGCACAACCAAAACGCGGCGCGCAAATTTTTGAAATTTGCAAAGGAACGATATCTATGTGTGGAATCGTCGGATATATCGGCACGCACGACGCGGCGCCGATTTTGCTGGAGGGGCTTCACAAGCTGGAGTACCGCGGGTACGACTCAGCCGGTATCGCGCTGGCGGACGGCGCGGGCGTAACGGTCGTCAAGACGAAGGGCCGCGTGCAGGACCTAAGCGACAAGCTGAAGGCGGCCGGCAGGCTTCCGGGCACGGTCGGCATCGGGCACACGCGCTGGGCGACGCACGGCGCGCCCAACGACGTCAACGCCCACCCGCACACGAGCACAAGCGGCCGCGTAACGCTGGTGCACAACGGCATTATTGAAAATTATGCCGCCATTGCCGCCGTGCTGGAAACGGCGGGATACCGTTTTGTTTCCGAAACGGACACGGAGGTGCTCGCGCAGCTGTTCGACTACTACTATACCGGCGACGCCGTTGACGCCATGTGCCGCGTCATGCGGACGGTGCGCGGCTCTTACGCCGTCGCGGTGCTTACCGCCGACCGGCCCGACCGCATTTTAGCGGCCAAAAAGGACAGCCCCCTTGTTTTGGGACGCGGCGACGGGGAAAACTTCCTCGCCTCCGACATCCCCGCCCTTTTGCGCTACACGCGCGACTGCTACCTGCTAAACGACGGGGAAATCGCCGTTTTGACCCGCGACGCCATGGCCTTTTACGACGCGGCGGGCGCACCCGTGCAAAAGGACGTCTACCGCGTGACCTGGGACGCCGAAGCGGCGGAAAAGGGCGGCTACGCGCATTTTATGAAAAAGGAGATTGCCGAGCAGCCCCGCGCGGTGCGCGACACGCTGACGGCGCACACAAAAAACGGGGAGGCGCTTCCCGACCTGCGCATGACGGACGACGACATCCGCAAAATCGGCAAAATCCACATTGTCGCCTGCGGCAGCGCCTGGCATGTAGGCGTTGCGGCAAAATACATTTGGGAGGCGGCGGCCGGGATTCCGTGCGAAACAGACCTTGCCAGCGAATTCCGCTACCGCAGCCCGCTTGTGCGGCCGGGCGACCTGTGCGTCGTCATCAGCCAGTCCGGGGAGACCGCCGACACGCTGGCGGCGCTGCGGGAGGCGAAAGCGCGCGGCGCGCGGGTGCTTTCCATCGTCAACGTGGTGGCAAGCACCATCGCCCGGGAAAGCGACGACGTGCTGTACACCATGGCCGGGCCGGAAATCGCTGTCGCCACGACCAAGGCGTTTTCCGCGCAGCTTGCGGTCGTCTATCTTCTGGCGCTGCGCTTCGCGCGGGCGAAAGGGACGCCGACGGCCGCCCGGGAGGCGCAAGCGGGCGAAGCGCTTTTGCGTCTGCCCGAGCAGATTGAAGCCCTTTTGCAGCTCGACGACCGTATGGCGGCGCTCGCGCGGCAGTTCGCTGCGGCAAAAAGCCTGTTTTTCCTCGGGCGCGGGCTCGACTACGCCATTGCGCTGGAGGGCTCTTTGAAGCTCAAGGAAATTTCCTATCTGCATTCGGAGGCATATGCGGCCGGAGAGCTCAAGCACGGCACCATCTCCCTTGTGGAGCCGGGGACGCCGGTCGTCGCGGTCGCAACGCAGGATGCGCTGTACGAAAAAATGCTGGCGAACATCAAGGAGGTCTGCGCGCGCGGCGCGCGGGTGATTGCGCTGGTCTGCGGCGAACACCCGGAGCTTGACGGGTACGCCGAAGCGGTCGTCCAAATCCCCGAGACCGACGCGTTTTTCAAGCCGTCGCTCGACGTGGTGCCGCTGCAGCTGTTCGCCTACTATATGGCGCTTGAACGCGGCTGCGACGTGGATAAACCCCGCAACCTCGCAAAATCCGTAACCGTCGAATAACCCGAAAAGCCAAAACGGACCCGTGCTTTCCCGCACGGGTCCGTTCGTTTTACAAACGCAAGATGGTTTTTCTGAGCCGCTTATCCCTGCAGCTGCCCCTGGTCGGTGCTTGCCGGATAGATGTTCAGCTCGATTTCGTTGATGGTCGCCCCGTCAATGGCATACACGCGGAACGTGTTGTACGCGTCGTTTTCGTCGCGCCAGGTCGCCGACGTGTACGCGCTGCTGTCATCCTTGTAGACGTTGTCCGCCTGCCCGTAAACCGCCCGCAGCGCGTCAAGGTCATACGCGCTTCCAATGCGGACGTTGCCCGGGAAAACGATGTCCGCGTACGGGTCGCCGAAGCTCGTCTCGGTCTGTACGCCGACGACCATGCAGTCCTTAACGGGCTTCGGGTCGGCGTCCGGATTATAGAATTTCAGCTGCATCTCCCGGCCGTTCGCGTCCACCGCATCGGTCGGGAACGTATAGTTGTTTTCGCCGAGCAGCTCCTCCAGAAGAGAGGCCTCGTCGGGCTCGACCGCATAGCCGGTGCGTTCCGTAAATTCCGCGTAGCTGCACGGAAGGGAAATCTCCACGCCGTCCACCAGCAGCGTCGCCCCCGCCCAGCTGAACGCCGTGTCGTTGGTCGCATCGCCCGCCGCCGTCTGCGCGTCGTCGAACAGCCCGCCGGAGACCGGCTCGCCGTCCTCGATAACCTGCTCGCCGTTGATGGTCAGGTCATAGTCGAGCGTGCCGTCCTGCAGCGCGCGGTAGCCAATCCAGAAAAACAGCGCGTACGACGCGATGGTCACGACCAGCCCGATAATAAAGCCGGCCAGGGCGCTTTTTCCGATGGATTTTGCGCGGACGGGCTTTTCTTTTTTCGTCACCAGGTACAAAATCAGACCCACAACCGGGAAGAAAAAGCCGAGGATGTTAAGCCCCACCGACTTTTTGTCCTGCACCGGCGGCACGGACCCCTGCGCATAGGCGTAAGGCTGCGCGGCCGGCGGGACGTAGCCAGGCGCGGGTGCGGACTGCGGCGCAGCAGGCTGAACGGGCGCAGCGGGCTGTTCGGGCACGGACTGCGGCGCGGCGGGCTGTTCAGGCGCGGCGGACTGTACGTTTTCCTCTTTGTACCCGCACGCCGGGCAGACCCCGTTTTCCAATTCGGCCCCACAATTTCGACAGAACATCATTGAACCCCTTTCCGGCGTTCCTGCGAACGCCGTTTTCTACTATGCAGTATAGCACAGCGCGCGGCGATTTGTCCAGCATGCGCGAAAAATTTTCACCTCGTCGAACGCCGCTGCGCACCCTGCACAAATTTGCGTTTCTTTTCTTGACAAACCGCACAAAGGGGCGTATACTTTTCCGCATAAATTGAAAATGATTTTCATATTCATATTCGGAGGCGAACCATGGCCTACAAAACCAAGCAAAGCGCGTCCATTGAACGCCTGCTTTCCGAAAACCGCGACCGCCATTTGACGGCGGAGGCGCTCTACCGGCTGCTGCGGGACGCGGGCGAGCCGGTCGGACAGACGACGGTGTACCGCCATTTGGAAAAGCTGTGCGCCGAGGGGCGCGTGCGCAAATACACGCTTGGCGACGCGGGCGCGTGCTACCAGCTGGCCGAAGACGGCGGCGCGTGCCGCGCGCATTACCACCTGAAATGCACCCGCTGCGGGAAACTCATCCACGCGCAGTGCGATTTTCTGGACCGGCTCTCCGGCCATATTTTCGCTGAGCACGGCTTTACGGTGGACGGCTCCAAAACCGTGCTTTACGGTCTTTGCAAGGCCTGCCGGGAAAGAGAGGGGGACGGCGGATGCTCGAACACACCCACGAAATAACGGACGTTTTCTCCTTAGCCGGCGCCGGGCACGTTTTGCTCGACGCGCTCGTCGACACGCTCAAGGTGCTCCCGTTTTTGTTCGCGGCGTTTTTGCTGCTGGAATTTCTTGAAAAGCACGCCGGGGAGGCGCTCAACCGCTTCTTTCTGCGCGCGGGCCGCGCTGGCCCGCTTGTGGGCGCGGCGCTCGGGTGCGTGCCGCAGTGCGGGTTTTCGGTGCTGTGCGCCAATTTGTACGCGGGCGGCGTCGTCACGCGCGGGACGCTTTTGGCGGTGTTCCTTTCGACCTCGGACGAGGCGGTGATTCTGCTTGCCGCCGAGCCCGGGCGGTACCGGGACATTCTGTGGCTGCTGCTTTGCAAGGTCGCCGTCGCGGTGCTTGCGGGGTACGCCGTCGATTTGCTTGCCGCGCGCAGCCGCCGGAAATCGCCCGCGCCGGATATTCACGACCTTTGCGACCACGAGCACTGCAACTGTCACAAGCACAAGGGCATCGTAGTCCCCGCGCTTATGCACACCGTGAAAATTTTTGCGTTCCTGTTGGCCTTCAGCGCCGTGCTGGGCTTTTTCGTCGCGGCGTTCGGCGCCGAGCGCGTCGAGCGGCTGCTGCTGGCAAATTCGCCCTTCCAGCCGCTGCTTGCGGGGCTTGTGGGGCTTGTGCCGAACTGCGCGGCGTCGGTGCTGTTGACGCAGCTGTACTTGGACGGCGCGCTGAGCTTTGGCTCGGTAATCGCCGGGCTTTGCACCGGCGCGGGCGCGGGGCTTCTGGTGCTGTTCCGGGAGAACCGCCGCGTAAAAGACAACCTCCTTATTCTCGGCCTGCTCTATGGCATAGGCGCCGCAGCCGGGCTGCTGCTCCAGGCGGCCGGGACCTAAAACGACACAAAAAAACGGACCCGAATGTCGGGTCCGTTTTCTTTTTCCCGGATTATTCCATGGTAATATCGACGGCGGCGCGGCCCTCGGTTACCTTGGCGACGAACGCGGCAATCTTCTGGTGCGCCGGGTGCGTCTTGTACGCCTCCAGCGCGTCCGCATCCGGCACATAGACCTGCAGCATCGCGTCGAAATTCCGGTCGCAGGCGACCTCGTTTTCATAGAAATACAGGTCCTCGAGCACCGGCACGACGCCCAAAAGCGCCTCCAGCCCCGCGCGGACGGTCGCGAGGTTCTCGGATTTGGACTGCCCCTCGGCGCTGTCCTTGAATTTCCACATAACGGTATGCAAAAGCATCGGTTCTGTCCTTTCTTACATGCTCTCGGGCACGGTGATTTTGAACATGGTCAGCACGTTCCAAAGCGTCTGCTTGACCGCCAGGCACAGCGAAAGCCGCGCCTGCATCAAGGGCTCGTCCTCCGTAACGGCGATTTTGCAGGCGTTGTAATACTTGTGAAACCGCGTCGCAAGCTCCACGGCGTAGCGCGTAATGCCCGCCGGGTCCAGCGTTTTCGCCGCCTGCTCCACCTCGCCGGTCAGCGCGGCAAGATGGCGGATAAGCTCGTGCTCCTCGGGCGTTTGCAGCCGCATAAGCTCGTCGCGCGTACAGGTGCGCGGCGCAATGCCGTCGGCCGCCAGCTTTTTGAGCACGCTGCAAATGCGCGCGTGCGCGTACTGGCAGTAATACACCGGGTTCTGCGCGTTTTCGCTGACCGCAAGGCCTAAGTCGAAATCAATCGTCGAGCCCGGCTCGCGCAGGTTGAAGAAGAACCGCGCCGCGTCCACGGGGACCTCGTCGAGCAGGTCGTTTAGGGTCACGGCGTTGCCGGTGCGCTTGGACATGCGCACGGGCTCGCCGTCCTTTACCAGATTCACAAGCTGCATGAGCACGACCTGCAGGCGGCTGCCGTCGAGCCCCAGCGCGTCGAGCGCGCCCTGCATACGGGCGACGTGGCCGTGGTGGTCCGCGCCCCAGACGTCAATGGCGCGGGAAAAGCCGCGCGTTTCCAGCTTGTTTTTGTGGTAGGCGATGTCCGCCGCGAAATAGGTCGGGTTGCCGTTTTGGCGCACCAGCACGTCGTCCTTGAGCGCAAGCTTTTCAATCTGCTCGGGCGTTTTGCCCGCCGAAAGCAGCCGCTCGGTCTGCACCTCGATATTTTTGTACCAGAGCGCGCCGTCCTTTTCATAGGTCTTGCCGCGCTTCGTCAGCTCCTCGACGACCGCCTGCACCGCGCCGCGGTGCAGCTCGCTTTCGCAGAACCACACGTCGTAATCGATGCGGTACTTTTTGAGCGTGTCCTTCATGTTTTGAATGTTTTTCGGCAGCGCGAAATCGACAAGCGCCTGCCGGCGTTCGGCCTCCGGCTTTTCCAGGTAGCTGTCGCCGTACTGCTCGGCAAAGGCCCTGGCGCGCGCGGTGATGTCCGCGCCGTGGTAGCTGTCCTCGGGCAGCTCGACGGCGTCCTCGCCAAGGTACAGCTGACGGTAGCGGACATCCAAGGACAGGGCGAATTTTTCAATCTGGTTGCCCGCGTCGTTGATGTAAAACTCCCGCGTCACGTCGCAGCCCGCCGCCTCGAGCACCGCGGCAAGGCAGTCGCCCAAAGCGCCGCCGCGCGCGTTGCCCATGTGCATGGGGCCCGTGGGGTTGGCGGAAACGTATTCGACATTGACGCGCTCGCCCTTGCCCCAGTCGCTTTTGCCGTAATTTTCGCCGCACGCGAGCACATCGCGCACAATGTCGGCGTAAAAGCCGTCGTTCAGCCGGAAATTGAGGAAGCCCGCCCCCGCCACGGTGCAGGCGGCAAAGGGGCTGCCGGAAAGGTCCATGTGCTTTTCAATGGCCTGCGCAATTTTAAGGGGCGCCATGCGGAAGGCGCGCGCGCCGGAGAAGGCGGCGTTCGTCGCGTAGTCGCCGTTGGCGCGGTCCTGCGGAATTTCCACAATAAACGCGGGCATTGCCGCTTCGGGCAGATCCCCCGCGGCAATGGCGCGGCCGAGCGCCTCGAGCACCCGGGTGTGCAGTTCCTGTTCGGTTTCCTTGACCAGTTTAGACATCGTTTTCTTCTTCCTTTTCCAGTGTTTCAATCCGCAAATGTACGCGCGTGCGTACCGGCGCCTGCCCGGGGAAGGTCAGCGCGTAGGCGAAGCGCAGCTCGCCGCCGCCGTCGTCCCATCCGTTTTCCACGCTTTCG
>CASGAS010000006.1 GCA_949299505.1 uncultured Eubacteriales bacterium | reverse complement strand
ACCCGAAAATCCTGATTCTCGACGATTCCACCAGCGCGGTCGATACCAAAACGGACGCGAAAATCCGCCAGGCGCTGCGGGATTATATGCCCGAAACGACCAAGATTATCATCGCCCAGCGGACCGCCTCCGTGGAGGACGCGGACAAAATCATCGTGATGCGCGGCGGCAAAATAGACGCCGTCGGCACGCACAAGGAACTTCTGGAAACGAACGAGATTTATCGCGAGATCTACACCTCGCAGAACAAGAGAGGTGATGAAGATGCGGAATAAGCAGCCACGCTCCAAGACGGTGCGCCGTCTGTTCAAGATGCTGTTCGAGTTTTATCCGGTCATGTTGCCCATCACCATTTTCTGCATCATCTTCAGCGCGGTCGTAAGCTCCGTGCCCGCCGTCTTTATGCAGAACGTCATTTCCGTTGTGGAGACGAGCTGGAAAAACGGCGACTGGGACGGCGTCAGCGGAAAAATCCTCGGCATGGTCGGTGTCCTGGTCGTGTTCTACGTTCTGTCGCTGATTTCGGCGTTCTCCTTTAACCAGCTGATGGCGATTATCACGCAGGGGACGCTTAAGAAGCTGCGCGAAAAGATGTTCGGCGGGATGCAGCGGCTGCCGATTCGCTATTTCGACACGCACAACCACGGCGACATCATGAGCCATTACACCAACGACATCGACGCGCTGCGGCAGATGATTTCGCAAAGCTTCCCGCAGCTGCTCATCTCCGGCGTAACGGTGCTGACGGTTTTCGCCATCATGCTGTATTACAGCTTCTGGCTGACGCTGGTCGTGGTCATTGGCGTCGTCTTGATGGCGCTCATTACGAAAAAGGTCGGCGGCGGCTCGGCGGGCTACTTCTTCCGCCAGCAGACCGCGCTCGGCAAGGTCGAGGGCTTCGCCGAGGAAATGATGAACGGCCAGAAGGTCATCAAGGTTTTCTGCCATGAGGAGGAGAGCAAGGCGGCGTTCGACAAGCTCAACGACGAGCTGTTCCACACCTCGCAGCGCGCCCACCGCTACGCCAATATCTTAGGGCCCATCCTCAACAACATCGGCAACGTCCTGTACGTTCTGGTCGCGCTCACGGGCGGTGCGCTGCTGCTTTCCGGCGCAACGAACGTCAGCATTTCGGGGATTGCGATGTCGATTAGCATCGTCGTGCCCTTCCTCAATATGACCAAGCAGTTCGTCGGCAACATCAACCAGGTATCCATGCAGGTCAACGCCGTCGTCATGGGCCTTGCGGGCTCGGAGCGTATCTTCAACATGATGGACGAGGAGCCCGAGCAGGACAACGGCTATGTTTCGCTTGTCAATGCGAAATATGAGGGCGACGAGCTGGTCGAAACGCCCGAGCGCACCGGCATCTGGGCCTGGAAGCATCCGCACCGTGCGGACGGCACCGTGACCTATACGCGCCTTACCGGCGACGTGCGGCTTTACAACATCGATTTCGAGTACGTGCCCGGCAAGCCCGTTCTCCATGACGTGAGCCTGTATGCAAAGCCCGGCCAGAAGGTTGCCTTCGTCGGGGCGACGGGCGCGGGCAAGACCACCATTACGAACCTGCTTAACCGGTTCTATGATATTTCCGACGGTAAGATTCGCTACGACGGCATCAACATCGGCAAGATTCGCAAAAGCGACCTGCGCCACGCGATTGGCATGGTTTTGCAGGATACGAACCTCTTTACCGGCACCGTCATGGAAAACATCCGCTACGGCAACCTCGAGGCGACCGACGACGAGTGCATTGCCGCGGCGAAGCTTGCGGGGGCGGACGATTTTATTGAGCGTCTCCCGGAAGGGTATCAAACCCAGCTTACCGGCAACGGCGCGAACCTCTCGCAGGGCCAGCGGCAGCTTTTGTCCATCGCGCGTGCTGCCGTGGCGGACCCGCCCGTCATGATTCTCGACGAGGCGACGTCCTCCATCGATACGCGCACGGAAGCCATTGTGCAGCAGGGGATGGACGCGCTCATGTACGGCCGGACGGTATTCGTGATTGCGCACCGCCTTTCCACGGTCAAAAACTCCAACGTGATTTTGGTGCTCGACCACGGCCGCGTCATCGAGCGCGGCACGCACGAGGAGCTGCTTGAGCAAAAGGGACAGTATTACCAGCTGTATACCGGCGCGTTCGAGCTTGAATAAGAATTTGCAGGGGCGCTTTTGCGTCCCTGTTTTTTATATTGCCGCAAAAGAGCAGCAAAAAAGCGGTGCAAGCCCGTTCGGACTTACACCGCCTTGTTGCACCCTATGCCGGTTATGCCCGGCAGCGTAAAAAAGGATACAGCGGGATAAGCCCATGCAGAAAATCGTTTTGCATCGGTTTCAACGGCATATATGCGGTTTTATAAACAGCCGTATGCAGCATACCCGCGCTCCTTTCGTAGGTTTTCGCTATGATAGCACGGAAAATTCGCGCTGTCAAGCCGGAATTTTGCCAAACGGTTTGCAAGAAAAAATTTTTTCAAAAACCACTTGACAAAGCGGCGTATTTTGCTATAATAACAGTAACGATTATCGTTATTGATAATCGAAGCGAGCGAGAAAGGAGGGAGCTTGTGCAGCAGATTCGGAAAAGCCGTCAGCGCGACGCCATTTTGCAGGACCTGCGCGCCCGAACGGACCACCCGACGGCGATGGAGCTGTACCTGTCCGTGCGCAAGACGATCCCGAACCTGAGCCTCGGCACGCTCTACCGCAATCTCAACGGCCTTTGCGAAAGCGGGCAGATTATCCGCCTGTCCGTCGGCGGGGAGGAGCATTTTGACGCCTGCACCAAACGGCACTGGCACCTGAAATGCGACCGGTGCGGCCGGTTTTACGACCTGCCCACGCCCGACGACACAAACGCCGTGCCCTTCCCCGCGTACGACGGGGAGCTGCGGGATTACAGCTTGGTTTTTTTCGGCGTCTGCGCGCATTGCGTGCGCACCGCCGAGGAAAAATAAAGGAAATATTTTATATTGGAGGAAACTACCATGAAAAAATTCGTCTGCCCCGTTTGCGGTTATGTCCATGAAGGCGACACCCCGCCCGAGCGCTGCCCGCAGTGCGGCGTGCCCGGCTCGAAGTTCACCGAAGTCAAGGAAGAGAGCCGTACCTGGGCCGCCGAGCATGTAGTCGGCGTTGCCAAGGGCGTGCCGGAGGACATTTTAGAGGGCCTTCGCGCCAACTTCAACGGCGAGTGCTCCGAGGTCGGTATGTATCTTGCCATGGCGCGCGTTGCGCACCGCGAGGGCTATCCCGAAATCGGTCTCTACTGGGAAAAGGCCGCCTATGAAGAGGCGGAGCATGCCGCGAAGTTTGCGGAGCTTTTGGGTGAGGTCGTGACCGACTCCACAAAGAAAAACCTCGAAATGCGCGTCGAAGCCGAAAACGGCGCGACGATGGGCAAATTCGAGCTTGCCAAGCGCGCGAAGGAGGAGGGCCTGGACGCCATCCACGACACCGTGCATGAAATGGCGCGCGACGAAGCCCGCCACGGCAAGGCGTTTGAGGGACTTCTGAACCGGTACTTCAAATAAGCGCAAACAATTTGCGGGAAACGAGCAGGCGGGCTTTTTTGGCCCGCCTGCTTTTTTGCGCCCGGATTTTTGAACAGCTTCTATTCAAATTGCCCAAAGCCTTGCGATGGATTTCGGCGTTCTGCGAAATGACATTTTTTCCCATATCCGGTATACTTAACATGTATATCCATAAAAGGTGGGAGAACGATGACGCTTTCCAAACCGAAAAAAATTGCGGCGGCTGCCTGCGCCTTGCTGGTTGCCGCGGCGGGGGTGACCGTTTCCGTGTTGTATGCGACCGGCGTTTTGAAATTTGCGAAGCCCGCAACCAGTACCGAGGGCGCGTACCTGTTCTGCTATTTCGTGGGCAACGAGCCGCAGCAGGAGCGCATCCATTTCGCGGTGAGCCAAGACGGCTACAATTTCGAGCCGCTCAACGGCAACGAGCCGGTTATTACCCAGACGCTCGGCAAAAAGTCCGTGCGCGACCCGTACATTTTCCGCGGACAGGACGGCTGTTTTTACATCATCGGCACGGATATGCGCTGCGAGGAGGGCTGGACTTCGAACCACGCGCTGGTCACCTGGAAATCGACGGATTTGGTGCATTGGACCGACGAGACGATTCTCGACATCCGCGATTTCGGCGGGGAGTTTGCCGCGACCACGCGCGCCTGGGCGCCGCAGGCGCTTTGGGACGAGTCCAAGCAGGCGTACATGGTCTATTGGGCGCACTCGACCGAGGAAAACGACGTCGCCGCCATGTACTACGCGTATACGACCGATTTCAAGTCGCTGTCCACACCGCAGCCCTTGTATATCCGCGAGGGCATCCAGACCATTGACGGCGACATCCTCTACAACGCGCAGAACGGGAAGTATTATCTGTATTTCAAGCACGACGAGGACCAGACGATTGCCTATGTGACGGCCGACCGCCCCGAGGGACCCTATGCGGACGCGCCGGTTGTCGTTTCACTTGCGCCGACCGGGGTCGAGGGCAGCTCGATGTACCCCATCACCGGGACGGACACCTGGGTCATGCTGATGGACGAATACGGCGAGGGCCGGTACTTTGCGCAGCAGACGACGGACTTTGAGACGTTTGAAAAGCTGCGGCGCAGCGATTATCAAATGGACTTCGGCCCGCGTCACGGCTCGGTCGTCGCCATTACCGACGCGGAGTATGACGCTTTAGTCGCCGCGTTCGGAAAATAACCGCAAATCGAATACAATATGGTTAGGCGCGGTTTCTGCGCCGAAAGGAGTACGGCAATGGACATCAAACAGAAGGCAACAGCGGCGGTCGGCAAGGTCGTTTCGCTGTTTTCAAGCGTCTCGCAGGAGGAGACCGCGCGCTCCCGCGCCGAAAAGCAGGTTACACCCGGCGCGCCGGAGCTGCTGCGCCGCGCGGCGGCCGAGGGCGCGGTGCTTTTGAAAAACGAGAATATTCTCCCGCTTGCCGCGGGCAGCCGCGTGTCCGTGTTCGGCCGCGGGCAGACCGCGTGGTTTTATACGGGCTACGGCTCGGGCGGCGACGTCAACAAGCCCTACGGCGTCGATTTGATTGCGGGCCTGCGCGCCTGCCCGTCGCTGACGCTCAACGAAACGCTTGCGGCGGCGTATCAGGCGTGGAGCGACGCGCACCCCATCGACCACGGCTTCTGGGCGCATTGGCCGCGGTATTATCCGGACATGCCCGTTGCCGAGCTTGACGTGCGCGCGGCGGCGCAATGCTCGGACTGCGCGGTGGTTGTTATCGGCCGTTCGTCGGGCGAGGACCGCGAAAACGCGCTTGAAAAGGGGAGCTACTATCTGACCGACGCGGAACGGGAGCTGCTCGACGCCGTGACCGCGCAGTTTGACAAGGTCGTTGTGCTGCTGAATATCGGCAGCATGATTGACCTCAATTTCCTCGACGAATTCTCCGGAAAAATCGGTGCGGCGCTTCTGCTCTGGCAGGGCGGCATGGAAAGCGGCAACGCCGCGGCGGATTTGCTGTGCGGCGCCGTGTGCCCGTCCGGGCGGCTGGCCGATACGGCGGCGGTCGGCTATGGGCAGTACCCGTCGTCCGCGAATTTCGGCGCGCCGGATTTCAACGCCTACGAGGAGGATATTTTTGTCGGCTACCGCTGGTTTGAAACGTTCCAGCCGAACGCCGTGCTGTATCCGTTCGGCTTCGGTCTTTCCTATACGACGTTTTCCGTCAAATTCCGTAAGCTTAACGAAACGCCGGCGGGCTTTACGCTGTCGTGTACGGTCAAAAACACCGGCAAAACGTATGCGGGCAAAAACGCTGTGGCGGTGTATCTTGAAAAGCCCAACGGCGTGCTCGGCAACCCGTCGCGCATTTTGGCCGGCTTTGCAAAAACCGAGCTTTTGGAGCCGGGAAAGCAGCAGACGCTCGATATTTTTGTGGACCGCGACCGCCTGACCTCTTATGACGAAAGCGGCGCGGCCGGCTGCGCCCATGCGTATGTCCTTGAGGCGGGAACCTACGCCTTTTACCTTGGCGGCAGTGTGCGCGAAGCGGAACAAGTGGCCGAGTACCGGCAGGAAAAGACCGTGACGACCGCCTGGCTGCGCGAGGCCTGCGCCCCGCAGGCGGCGTTCTCCGTTTACCGCGCCGCCGAAAAGAAAGGCGTGCGCTATCCCGTCAAGGTCCCGGTGCGCCAGGGTAAAAACAACTTGAAGCAGCGCATCCTCCACAGCCTTCCGGCCGCCGTCCCCATGACGGGCGACGTTGGGCTCAAGCTCTCGGACGTCCGCGACGGCAAGGCGACGCTCGACGCGTTTGTTGCGCAGCTGAACACGACGGAGCTTGAGGCCATTTCCCGTGGGGATTATACGATGAACAGCGCGCTCGGCGCGCCGGGCAACGCGGGCGCGCTCGGCGGCGTGCTTGAATCCCTGCGGCAAAAGGGCGTGCCGCCCATCATTACGACCGACGGCCCCTCCGGGATTCGGCTGGAGGCCTGCTGCTCGCTTTTGCCCATTGGGACGCTGCTTGCCTGCTCGTTTGACACCGCGCTTGTCGAAGCGGTTTACGCGCTTATCGGGCAGGAGATGCGCGCGCGCGGGTCGGACGTGCTGCTCGGACCCGGGATGAACATCCACCGCGACCCGCTGTGCGGCCGGAACTTTGAGTATTATTCCGAAGACCCGTACTTAACCGGCAAAATGGCGGCGGCGTGCGTGCGCGGCGTTCAAAGCGCCGGCGTTTCCGCCTGCCCGAAGCATTTTGCCTGCAACGACCAGGAGTACCGCCGCACGCAGAACGATTCGCGCCTTTCCGAACGCGCGCTGCGGGAAATCCACCTTAAGGCCTTTGAGATTTGCGTCAAGGAAGCCCGCCCGCAGTGCATCATGACCTCTTACAACAAGGTCAACGGCGTATACGCGCACTACAATTACGACCTGTGCACCACCATTTTGCGCGGCGAATGGGGCTACGAAGGGCTTGTGATGACCGACTGGTGGATGCGCAAGCGCCGTTCCCCGGAATTCCCCGCGATGCGCGACAACGCCTACCGCGTGCGCGCCCAGGTCGACGTGCTTATGCCCGGCGGCGACCGCGGCGGCCGGAAAAAGAGCGACGGAACGCTGCTTGCAACCTACGAAAAGCCCGAGGGCATGACCCTGGGCGAAATGCAGCGTACGGCGAAAAATGTGCTGCGGCTTTGCCTTGCAAGCCCGGCGCTGGAGCGCATGGAAAAATAAAGGGAGGCGCCATATGAAAAACCGCCATCCGGAGTATTTGACAACGCCCAAAGAGCGCGGCAGCTACTGGGTCTATTTCATCGGACAGAATCTGATTTATTATTTGGTCACGGGGTATCTGGTCACCTACACCATGATGATTGGTGTGGACGCAACCAAAACGGCGACCATCATGTTTGCCGTCAAATTCTGGGACGCCGTCAATGACGCGCTGTTCGGCCTGATTTTTGACCGGGTTAAATTCAAAAAGGGAAAATGCCTGCCCTGGCTGCGCATTTCCACGGCGATTTTGCCGCTGACGACCGTGCTGCTGTTCTGTATCCCGCGCGCGGCAGGGGAGGGCGCCAAGCTCATCTGGTTCGCCGTCGCCTATATTTTGTGGGATACGGCGTACACCATCTGCGACATCCCCGTCTACAGTCTTGTCACGACCATGACGGACAATCTGTCCGAGCGCAACACGCTTATGTCGTTCGGCCGCGTGTTTTCCGGCGTGGGCACGGGCGCGACAACGGTGCTTTGCACGGTGCTGGCGAGTGAAGCCGTCGGCGTGAGCTTTACGGCGATTGCGGGGATTGTGGCCGTGCTCAGCATTGTAATGATGGCGCCCTTAAGCTTTAAGGGCAAGGAGCGCGGCAATACCGGCATAGACAACGATGCGTTTTCCCTGCGGGAAATGCTGCGGTATCTTGTGCATAACAAATTCCTTTTGCTGTTTTATGCCGGGTACATTCTGGCAAACGCACTTGCGACCTCCAGCGCCATGTCGATGCTCGTGTCGTATTATCTGTTCGGCAACTCTCTGTTCAATCTGCTTTTGGGCGCGCTCGGCGCGGTGCCGTCGCTGGTCATTGCGCTGTTTATTCCGAAAATCTTAGAGCGCGTGGACAAATTCCGGTTCTACATGGCCTGCACCGTGGTGCAGATTGTCCTGGGACTTCTGATTTTCTTTATCGGCTACCGGCACATCGTCTGGTTCCTGGTTTTGACCGTTGTGCGCGCCGTGCCGCTGAGCGCGACGGGGACGATGGCGTTCATGTTTACGCCGGACTGCGCAGAATACGGCAAATTTAAGACCGGTACGGACGCCAAAGGCATTACCTTTGCCATTCAGACGTTTGCCGCCAAGGTCGGTTCCGCGGTCAGCTCGTCGCTCGGGATGCTGATTGTCGGCCTGTTCGGCTGGATTGCCGTGGATGCGAACAGCTTCGAGGAACTGCAGGCGCTGGAAGTCGTGCAGCCGGATTCGGCGCTTACGGGGCTGTGGATCACCTATGCGCTCGTTCCGGTTATCGGCGCGCTGCTTTCCCTTATCCCGCTGTGCTTTTACAAGCTGCGCGACTGCGACGTGCGCGTTATGGCCAAATGTAATTTCGGCGAGATCACGCGCGCGCAGGCGGAAGAACAGCTCTCACGGAAATATTGAAAAATCGCCCGCGGCAGCGGGCGGTTTTTTTGCCGCCCCGGCGGCTTCGGCATTGACAAGCGCCCGCGCTTTGTTTATAATAAATACCGTTCCCACAGGCCGCTGTGGCGAAATCGGCAGACGCAAGGGACTTAAAATCCCTCGGTGGCAACACCGTACCGGTTCAAGTCCGGTCAGCGGCACCAGTCGAGAGCCTCGACGCGCAAGTCGCGTTCGGGGCTTTTTCCGTATTGCAGTTTGGCACGCGCGTTGAAAGCTGGTATCTTTTTTGCCCGCATTTTCACCGGTATCGATTTTGTCAGTACAACCCCAAAAAGACAGGACACACAGTATGTGCGTCCTGCCTTTTTCCTTAGAGCAGCTTATGCGGATTTGCCGCTGTGCGAGCGGTTTGGTCTCTTGGGTGCGCACAACACGGAAGCAAAACCGCGTATAGGCAGTTCTGCTCTGGAAAATTGTTCCGTTCTGTACATATTCTCAAAAGGTAGAGGATTTGAGAACGAGTGCAAAGAAAGGAAATAGGGCCATATTAAACGAATAAAAGAAATTTGTTGAGAAACTACTTGTTTTTTGAAAACCGACGTGGTATAATCAATTTCACGGACCGGCGGGCTTTTCGCCGGTCCGGCGCGGGGCGGTGCGGTTTGCATCCCCCTACGATCCGGACCGCCTTCGCGCTGTCAAAAGGTCTACCTTTTGACAGCGCTTTTTTGTATGGCCTGCAAACGGTGCTCCCGCAGCCGCCGGTAAAAGGTGGCTTCGCTCATTTGGCAATGCGCCAGCGCGTCGGCAAGCGGCAGCTTTTTCTGCTCCCACCGTTCCACGATTTGCGCAAAATCGGCGGGCAGCGGACGCTACGGACGGCCGAAGCGAACGCCTTTTTCCTTGGCGGCGGCAATGCCCTGCGCCTGACGGGTTTTGATGCTTTCCCGCTTTTGTCGATTCGCCTCCTTTGCCCGCTCAAAATGGCTGCCGCCGCAGGACGCGCCGCCGGTGTGGGCCACACTTCTATTTTATGTGATTTTAAGCGGAATAACAAGAGAACGTAAAACGGTGGTTGCCACGCGCGCGCTGGTCTGCTATAATCAGACGGTAGAAGCTGTCGTTTCTGCTAAACGGGAAAGGAGCCAGCAGCGATGCCCACTGTAAAAATCTATGAGACCGAGACCCACGACCTTTCCGCGGTCGTCTATGCGGATGGGGTGTATCGGAATTATGTGCCGGACGCCATGATTGCGGCGCTGGAGGGCGACGGCTTTTTCGAGGAGGCGCGTATGGGTTTCCCTGAAGCGGTCCTCTATGAAGATGATTTTCAAATGTCATCTCCCGTCGGTATGGAATCGGTTTTGGAGGAAAAGCTGCGCGGCTGCGTGCTGGTCGCGGAAATCGGCGAAGAAGTACGCCTGTATCCGCACAGATTAAGCGCGGACCAGCTTGAATTTTTTGCGCTCGAGCTCGGCGAGGACGTCTTGGAGGACGCGCTTGCACGCGACACCGACGGCAGCGGCGTCCTTTTGAAGCTGTAAATGGAGAAGAGGGAAAATATGCGGTATTTTTATCCGAAGGAATACGGCGCGGTCGGCGACGGCGTGCACAACGACGCGGCGGCGATTCAGGCGGCGCTGGACGCCGCGCACCGAAACGGTGGCGGTACGGTCGTGCTCGAGAGCGGCAAGATTTACTACAGCGATTCTCTGCGCCTACGCGCGCATGTGGAGCTGCATCTGCAAAAGGGCGCGCGCCTGAAGGCTACAGGGGACATCGGCGGCTATATTCGACCGTGTGAAACCATCAACGACCCGAAAACGGCCAAAATCGGCAATCCTGTTACGGGAAAACCGTCTTTTGCGTTTTTGTATGGGTACGAAGCGCACGGCTGTTCGGTTACGGGCGAGGGCGTAATTGATGCGAATGGCCACGCCTTTGTGGAACGCAAGGACCGCTACTACGTCACGGGCAATTTCTACCCGCGCCCGACGGCCATTTACGTTGAAAAAAGCGACCACATCTCCTTTCGGGACATCACGATTACGGACGCGCCGTTCTGGACGCTGCATCCGGCGGGCTGCGACGACGTTCTGATTTCCAACATTCGCATTTTGAACGACCTGGACGTCGCCAATTCCGACGGCATCGACCCCGACCATTGCACCAACGTCCGCATTCTGGGCTGCCATATCGAGTGCGCGGACGACTGCATCTGCTTAAAGACCTCCAACGGCAACGCCGAATATGGCCCGTGCGAGAATATCCTGATCAGCGGCTGCACGCTCGTTTCCACCTCCGCCGCCATCAAAATCGGCACCGAGGGGGTAGGGGATTTCCACAACGTACTGGTTACTGACTGCATCATCAGCCGCTCGAACCGCGGACTGTCCATTCAAATCCGCGACGGCGGCAGCGTCGAAAACGTCCGGTACGCGAACATCCTGATTGAAACGCGCCGCTTCTGCCCGGACTGGTGGGGGACGGCCGAGCCCATTGTGCTGACTACCTTCGACCGCGACGAGGCCACGCACTCCGGGAAAATTCGCAACGTCAGCTTTACGAACATCACCTGCAAGGGCGAAAACGGCGTGCTTGTTCACGGCAACGCCCAGAACGCGATTGAGGACGTGACGTTTGAAAACGTCCGCGTGACGCTTTCCAAGACCTCCAAGTGGGCGTGCGGGCTTTATGACCTGCGCCCGTGCCGGGACCACGGCGTGGAGGCGCACAAAAACGCCGGCTTTTTCCTGCGGTATGCAAACGGCGTGACGCTCGACAAGGTCAAGGTGCGCTTTGAAAACGTCTGCGACGAATATGCTTACGCGCTCGACGCCGCGCATTGCGAAAACCTCGAGCTGCACCGCTTCGACGGCGAAGCGGCGCACCCAGGTATGGACGCGGTGTGCGTCGAATAAGATGAAATCAAAAACAAGCCGTCCGTGTGCTTTAGACGCGCGGACGGCTTGTTTTAGCTATAAAACAGGTTTGTTGTTTTCTGCACAAAAAACGCAGTACAGAAAACGGCTTTGCCGTCCTCTGTACTGCGTTGGCTGGGGTGGCAGGATTCGAACCTACGAATGCAGCAGTCAAAGTGCTGTGTCTTACCGCTTGACGACACCCCAATATGGATTTGAAAAAACTCCGCCCTTGCCTTATGGGCTTGCGGCGGAGTAAAAAATGGGGTGGATAGTCGGATTCGAACCGACGGTCTCCAGTGCCACAAACTGGCGCTTTAACCAACTAAGCTATACCCACCATATCGACTTTGTTCGGTGCATTTGCGCTTCGCCGAACTTCCCTATAAGAAGTGGCGCGCTGAGAGGGACTCGAACCCCCGACCCTCTGCTTAGAAGGCAGATGCTCTATCCAACTGAGCTATCAGCGCAAATCAAATGCTTGATTATTATATATGCCGCGGCGCGGTTTGTCAAGGGAAATCCGAAGATTTTTGTAGGTTTTTCATCACTGCACTAGATTGCAGCCCTGTATAAAGGGCTGTGCAAACGCAGAGGCGTTCAAACGGTTTTTATATCGCTTTGCAGCTTGTCAGCTGTTTGGATACAACTGACGAAAGAGATAGCGTAAAATTATCCTCTATGCGGTCAAAAGGTGAAGCGTGAGACGCCCGGCATGGCGAAAACCTCTTGCAAAACAAGAGGCATACAATCGCTTGAACGTGTTCTACTTATGAATGTCGCGCGGCGCACCGTTCTCAGGAGTCTTTTCGTCGGAAAGCCCTAAAATATAATCTGCGCTGACCTTGTAGTGCTTTGCAAGCTTAATGATTCGGTCGGCGGTGATTTCCGTACCGCCGTTTTCAATTTTGCTGTAATGCTGCTGGGTCGTATTTAGCAGCTTGGCAATGTCCTTTTGCAATTCGTCGTTATCTTCCCGCAACTCTCGAATCCGTTTGTAATACATATTTCATCACCGCACTTATCCTACAATACATCTAAAAAGTGTATTGACAAATACATCTAAAATATGTATAATTGTTCCATCATACACCTGATAGTTGTATGAAAGGAAGGCGGAGAACGATGCTCATCAGAAATCAAGCCAAGTTAAAAAGCAAACATCCGAATTATGAAACGGAAATCGATTTTATCAAAGAAGTGGTGGATGCCGTTGTATTAATACTAAATACAGATTTAACAGAGGTGGTTAATTCGATAGATGGCTATGCTTGGAATGTAAGGGTAAAAAACTACTTTTTGACTGGGCAACCAAAGGAAATTCACTGTGAAACAAGCAATGAAGAAGGTAAAAAATCAGGATTCACCAAATTGTTTGATAAAGGCGGATGGTTTTCTACAAATATTACGCACCCTGCAATTATTTCAGCTGTAGTAGGAAACGACGCTTTTGATAGGATATACATTCTTTTGACCGGGAAGGTATATCAGATTCATTTTGGCAAAGAAGGCGTATATTCTGGCAATATAGACGTGTCGGCACAAAGTGGCGAACCTGTTCTGCTCAATTATAGTTTGAAAAAAATATAAGAACTTTGCTCTTCATCTCAATCATGAAAGGTGTGTACATATAAATGAATCAACTACAAGTTTTTTATGATTTTGCACAAAAAAACTTAAGCCATTTGTTTGATAAAATTATCTTTGATGAACAGGAAAGAATTATCATTCAAGACGGACCAGAAGTAGAAATAATTTTAGACGAAAAGGATAATAAATATAGCTTAAACCATTGCTCCTCCCTCTTTTCAGATAAAAGCCTATCTGAACTGACAGCCTTTGCAATGTATATGAATACTTGCCACAACGAAATGTTCGATGCATTCATGGACCGTCGTAAGAATACCCCTGTTTTACAGATAACAAAAATATTCTCATGTGAGGATTCGGACGACGTACAAAAACAGGGAGAAAATTTTGCACGTTGTTATTTAGAAACAAGTCAAGTTATTGTTGATCTGCTGCGCGCAGCGCTTCAGATATTATATGAGAATAAGGAGGTGTAGCTATGGCAAGGTGTCCGCATCTCGTATATAAGGGCGGGTATCGCGATCAGTACCAGTGTGATCTGTGCCCGAACAAGATCATGTATGGCGACAGCAGCGAGGTAAAATACGTCTGCAAGCCCGACTACGGCGAGGAATATCGCAAGTGCCAGATTTGGAAGGATAATACATAATTCTTCTGCACTTTTCCGCGTCGAAAATTAAGGAGCAGTCCGTGTCTATCATGACGCGAAGCTGCTCCTTAATTTTGTTTTATTCAGTTCCGAATTTATTTATTCCCCATACAAAGCGTCCACGGTCCGCATGACCTTGCCGGCGGTCGAGCCTGCCGCCCCAGCCATAAAGCGGATACAAAAAAGATGTATCCCTCAAAAAACCTCGGTGTTGCCGAGTTTTTTTGCTGTCTATAGGGCGCATTTTCAAAAGTCCGTTTCGTAGATGTAAAACGGACAAATTCCCTTTGTGGAGAGATTTGAACTCTCACATAATTAAATAATGATAAAATCAGGCAGATAGAAAGTGAAAATCTATCTGCCTTTTTTGTATATATACATAGGCTATGCCTTTACCCACGTTTTTAATTTATAGTCGCTGTCAAACAGCTTTTCTTCTTTTATAAGAGAATAGAGCTTTGGCGTGTGTCTTTCCGTACCCTCGCGAATCCAAATAATATAATTTTCGTGAAGAATCGCAACCGTCAGGGTCGTAAAATTGTGTTCGCCTTGATGCCAATCAAAGAATGTGCCATCAAATTCCTGGCTTGCGCAAGCTGTGTAATCCGCATCAACAATATATACTTTATTTTCCATTGAAATTGCGTTATTCACATCAGGCAAAAAGCTTTGCATAAAGACTTTTTCGGCAGTTTCTGCATCTTCATATTCCGACAGATAATAATATATACTGCTGTTCGGCTGATAAAGAACACCTTGCTGTATATCATCCGAATAAAGGGTTTTGCCGTCAATTTGCTCCTCTTTGCCCTTCTCTTCCTGATAAAACCATTTTTCGTTATTACGCAAAAAGCTTTTTGTGTCTAAAAATCTATCGTCTTCCAATACATATTCGCTGAAATCTGCAAGCTCCTGCTGTGTCAGCGCAACCTCCATATGTGCCGGGCGCAGATAAGCGCTGTAACAGCCGTGCACGATTACAATACACGGAATTATCATCAAAATCACAGAGCATACAAGTAAGGCAGTCTTTTTGATTTTGAATTTCCAAATCAGAATTAAAACGATTCCGACAGCAAAAACGATAATAGAAATCAGGCTTCTGACGCAATGCAAGGATTCTAAAAAATATATTAAATTCGATAACATGATTTTATCCACTCCTAATTAGATTTTATTGATTATTACCACCTCAACAAAAACATATCATACTTTTACTTTTTTTTCAACATGGTATAAATCAGTTTTGAGGGTTCAAATCCCTCAGTCTAAAACGCAAATATATCTTTTTCATAGCCGCTTCACAACACAGTACAGAGGACGGTAAAGCCGTTTTCTGTACTGTGTTTTTTGTGCGGAAAACGAGCCTGATAAGGTTTGCGCGAGGACAACCGAGTCGCAAAACCGGAAACGAGGCTGAAATGGAAAAGATGCACGAAAAACGCTTGTGCAAACCCCGCCTTTTATGTATAATGAAAAAGAAAAGATTTTCAGACAGGAGGTTTCGCTATGACTGTCCGGGAAATTCAGGAGACACTGTCCGCCGAAGTCATCTGCGGCGAGGCGTTTTTGGACCGCGAAGTCCATTCGGCCTGCGGCAGCGATATGATGAGCGACGTGCTTGCCTATGTCAAGGAGCAGGCGGTGCTGCTGTCGGGGCTTGTCAATCCCCAGGTGGTGCGTACCGCGGAAATGATGGATATGCAGTGCATCGTATTTGTGCGCGGCAAGCAGCCGGACGAAAGCATCGTCGGACTTGCGCGCGACCGCGACATTGTGCTTTTGACCACAAAGCTGCCGATGTTCGCCGCCTGCGGGATGCTGTATGAAAAGGGCCTGCGGGGAGGCGCCATTCAATGAGCCTCATTGAACTGCATTACGACGTTCCCGGCGACGATTTTTCGCGCGCGGGGGAGGCGTCCGGCAATGTCAAGGCGCAGCTGAAAAAGCTCGGCTTTGACCCGGCGCTTATCCGCAACGTGGTCATTGCGCTGTATGAGGGGGAAATCAACCTCGTCATCCACGCCGGCGGCGGAACCATTGACGTTTCCATCGACCCCGACTGCATCCGTATGGTGCTGCGCGACGAGGGCCCCGGTATTCCGGACGTAGAGCGCGCCATGCAGGCGGGCTATTCCACGGCGTCCGACCGTGTCCGCGCGCTGGGCTTCGGCGCCGGGATGGGCCTGCCGAACATCAAAAAATATACCGACGATATGCGCATTGAGACCGAGGTCGGCAAAGGGACGACCATGTACCTGCGCGTCGACGTAAAGTAAGCGCATATTGTCCGAAAACCGGAGCAAAACTATGGCTTCCAAAGACTTTTTCCATGCGGTGCGGCTTGACGAAGACAAATGCAAGGGCTGCATCAACTGCATCAAGCGCTGCCCGACGGGCGCCATTCGCGTGCGCCGGGGCAAGGCGTATATCATTTCCGAACGCTGCATTGACTGCGGCGAGTGCATCCGGATTTGCCCGAACCACGCGAAATACGCCGAGAAGTATTCGTTTAATGAAATTCTGGCGTACAAATACCGCGTCGCGCTGCCCGCGCCGACGCTTTACGGGCAGTTCAATAACCTCGACAACGTCAACTATGTGCTGACCGCGCTGCTGCGGCTCGGCTTTGACGACGTGTTTGAGGTCGCCGCGGGCGCGGAGCTTGTGTCCGATGCGACGCGCGCGTATTTGCAGCGCACGGACATTGTGCGGCCCGTCATTTCCTCGGCGTGCCCGGCGGTCGTGCGGCTGATTCGCGTGCGGTTTCCGAACCTCATCCCGAACGTGCTCGACCTAAACGCGCCCATGGAGGAGGCGGCGCGGCTTGCACGGCTGCGCGCACAGAAAAAAACCGGCCTTGCGCCCGAGGACATCGGTGTCTTTTTCCTGACGCCCTGCACGGCGAAGATTTCCGCCATCAAGCAGCCGATTTGCAATACAAAATCGGCGGTTTCCGGCGTGTTTTCCATTCAGGACATCTACCCGGTGCTGCTTATGCAGATGGAAAAGCTCACGCGCGACGAGGTGGAAAAGCTCGGCGATTCCGGCTTTGCCGGCGTGCGGTGGGCGTCGTCCGGCGGGGAATCCGCCGCGCTGCACGACGACCGGTATTTGGCGGCGGACGGCATTGAAAACGTCATTCAGGTGCTTGAGGAACTGGAAAACGAAAAGCTCAATGACCTTGATTTCATTGAGCTCAACGCCTGCCCGGGCGGTTGCGTGGGCGGACCGCTGACCGTGGAAAACCCCTATGTTGCAAAAGCGCGCCTGCAGCGGCTGCGCAAATATCTGCCGGAGTCGTGCAACCGGCTTTCTGGCGATATCCCGCGCGCCATGCGGTGGGAAAAGCCGCTGGAGCCCGTGGACATTTTGAAGCTGGACGTGGACCTGCGGCGGGCCATGGAGAAAATGCAGAAGCTCAACGAACTGGAAAAGCTGCTGCCGGGGCTGGACTGCGGGACCTGCGGCGCGCCGTCCTGCCGGGATTTGGCCGAGGACATTGTGCGCGGGAAAGGCTCGATTGAGGATTGCGTCTTTTTTGCGCGCGATACGGCGGGCAGCAGCGACCGCATCCCCATCCCCGCGCCGTTTCGCAAATCCGGCGAAAAACCAAACGGAAAAGAGGAGGCGGCAAAATGACCGTACGGGAATTTGCCGAAGCGGCGGGCCTTGCCGCTTTGGTGGAGGCGGATTTTTCGCGGGAAATCACCGGCGGCTACTGCGGCGACCTTTTAAGCTGGGTCATGTCGCGCGCGCAAAGCGGCGACTGCTGGTTTACGGTGATGGGCAACGTCAACGCCGTCGCCGTCAGCGTGCTGGCCGACTGCGCGTGCATTGTGCTGTGCGAAAACGCGCCGCTTGACGAGCCCGCCCGCCTGCGTGCCGAACAGCAAGGGGTCAACATCCTTTGTTCGCCTGAAAACGCCTATACGCTTTGCGCCAAGCTTTCGGCCGCGCTATGAACGTATTTTGTGATTTGCACCTGCATTCGTGCCTGTCTCCGTGCGGGGACCGGGACATGACCCCAAACAACCTGGTGCGCATGGCGAAGCTTTTGGGGTACGATATGATTGCCCTGACCGACCACAACGCCTGCCGCAACTGCGCCGCCGCCGTAAAAGTCGGCGCGCGCGAGGGGCTGACGGTGGTGCCGGGGATGGAGCTTTGCACCGCGGAGGAAATCCATTGCGTCTGCCTTTTTCCAAGCGTCGAGGCGGCCGAGGCGTTTTCGGACGAAGTGCGCGCGACGCTGCCGCCCGTGCAGAACCGCCCCGAAATTTTCGGCGAGCAGCTTGTGCTCGACGACCGCGACCGCGTTGTGGATACGGAGCCGCTTCTGCTGACGACGGCAAGCGCGATTCCGCTTGAGACGGTCCCCGCGCGCGTGGCGCAATACGGCGGCGCGTGCTTCCCCGCGCACCTGGACCGCGCCTCCTACAGCGTGCTTTCCGTGCTTGGCATGTGGTACGAGGAGCTGCCGTTTGCGACGGTGGAATTCACGCCGCAGGCGGATTTGCCGGCGCTTTTTATGCAGCATCCGCTTCTGCAATCCAAACGCATTGTGCGCAGCTCGGACGCGCATTATCTGGAAAACATGCTCGAGCCGAGTATTCCGCTCGAGCTGTCCGCCCCCACGCCGGACGCACTGCTGCGGTTTGTGCGCGGCGATGCGTAAGGTTTTTGACGGCGTATTTTCAAAAAAATAGCTTGACAGCGCGCGCGTATCCCGATATAATAATTAGGCGGTTTGGTCGTGGGCCATTAGCTCAGTTGGTTAGAGCAACCGGCTCATAACCGGTCGGTCCGGGGTTCAAGTCCCTGATGGCCCACCACTTTTTGTATCGCCGTTGGCGGTAAACAGCGTTATATAGGGGTATAGCTCAGTTGGTAGAGCAGCGGTCTCCAAAACCGCGTGCCGAGGGTTCAAGTCCTTCTGCCCCTGCCAAAAAAGAGAGACAAGCGCCCGCTTGTCTCTCTTTTTTCGTAACGACTGAAACGGAAGCCTCGGCACGCGGAGCGTGTCGAGGGGCGAAGCGGCTTGCCGCTGCCGGGGGCAGGAGAAGGCAAGCCTCTGAGGTGAAGAAACAAGGAGCGATGCGACGCGCGCCAAGCGAGCAGCGCGACTATGTTTCTGAGGGGAGCAAGTTTTTGCCGCCGCCGAAAAACAAGAGAAAGCGCCCGCTTGTCTCTCTTTTTTCGTAACGACTGAGGCTGAAGCTCCCAGCCAGTTACAATGGGTCTGGAAGGAGGAAAAACGTATGCGATACCAGTTAAAGCCAGCCTTTGGGCCTATAGCAGATGCACCGGACCCCAATACGCCTTGGGTGGAGGTCCTCACCCGGAAAGAAGTACAGCAACGGACGGATACAACGGAAGTCCCTTTCCTGGAGCGCTGTTTGGTCCACAGCCACAACTGCAAGGCGGAACTCTTGGAGAACTGCGCTGCCGGTACGGTTCTGATTCCCTATAAGGAACACCATGGGAGCGAGATTGCTTTCGCTTTCTGGCTGACCGAGGAAAAACTCACCTTTGTGGATGACAGTGGCCAAGCAGTCCATTTGCTGGAGCAGTTTTCCAAGCAGCCGGGGCTTGGTCCCTCCCCCGGTGCACTCTTACTGGAATTTTTGGAATTTCTCATCCAGGAGGACGCGGCGTTCCTCCAGCACCTGGAGACCCAGCTGGACAAGCTGGAGGAGCAGCTCTTGAAGCAGAAAGAGCCCCAGCGGTTTGAAAACCAGCTTCACCGCTGCCGCCGGACGCTGCTGAAGCTATCCGCCTACTACGCCCAGCTGGACGAGCTGGGGGATACCTTGGCGGCCAACCGCAACGGGCTTTTTTCCAAAAAGCTCTGCCGGGGCTTTGAGCTGTTTTCACGCCGGGCCGGGCGGCTTCACAGCCAAACCGCTTCCCTGCGGGAGTACTCCTTACAGCTGCACCAGATCTATCAGTCTAAGATCGACTTAAAGCAGAACCGGGTGATGCAGTTTCTCACGGTGGTGACTACCGTTTTTCTGCCCCTCACCCTCATCACCGGGTGGTACGGCATGAATTTTCACACTATGCCGGAATTAGACGTCCCATGGGCTTACCCGGCCGTGATTTTGGTCAGCTTGGTCATCCTCTTGGTGGAGATTCTTTTCTTTCGAAGAAAAAAGTGGTAGTTTCCTGCACGGTCGTTCCCCGAAAAGTTGTTCGCAGCACCAAAGCAGCCCGCCCTCTCCGGGGCTTGCGGCAGGAACCGGGGAACACTGTTCTTTCTCCCGTTCCCTGCAGTGTTCTCCCACATCCACTTCAAAACCGCGCGTCAAGGGGCGAAGCGGCTTGCCGCTGCCGGTGATAGGAGACAGAGCGATATGGAACACAATTTATCGAAAAGTGAGATTGAAGCGTTAAAAAAGGCTTTGGAAAAAGCCACACCCTACGATGCGGATGATCCGATTTGGAATGATTTTGACGGAGAACGAGATAACGACAGGGTGGCGGCAAGTTTCGCAAAAAGAATTTTAGATGAATATTACGCCGAGCAGAGACAAAAAGGCTCTGAACAGGATAGCCTTTGAAAGCTGCGTCGCCGAAACGACGCGGCAAAGAAGCGAGGCGGCAAGCCCGCAAAAGGAAAAGAAAAACCGCCGTCACGAAGACCAAACGACCAAATACATCGTCTTCGCAACAGCAGTTTTCAACCTCATCCATGCGGTGCTCGATTTAATCCAGCACTTCACGGAATAGCGCAAGGGGGGAAATCCCCCAAGCGCTTAGAGTATACCTTTTTTCTTGGCTTTTGTCAACAGAAAGGAGCAAGGATATGCTGACAGTTATTTTAGACATCGTGGCCATTGCGCTGAACGTCGCGGTTCTGGTGGTTCTCTTAAGGAGTCGGAAAAAATGATGGAAAACGCGTTCAGGCACGGCCGGAACGAAAGCGCTTGTGCGAAAACGGAATATGATTTTCTTTTTCGTGAGGAAACATGAACGCAAATTTTGAAAATTGCACGGCTGAAGCTTCGGCCGCTACGCGCGAAACGGTAAATATGCGTTGGCGAATGAAAGCTTGTTCAGATGCGGAACCGTGCTTTATGCTATGAAACGGGAGGAAAACACGTTATGGCTGAAGGAAGTTTAACGGCAAGAGAGTTTTGGAAGCTGTCACCCGAGGAGCGTTGGGAACGATGCGGGGAACTGTCGGAGCACGAGGCGTTTGTAATGCGAATTACAGACCCGGGAAATGCTGAAAAACGCGTGTACGTTCCATGCAATGATTGTGTACATCGATTTGGAGTAGAAGCAGCCTGTAAAGCCCATCCAAACGGTATGACGCAGGAGGATATACAGGCGGTCATTAACGACCACAATTATGCATGTGGAAACGGATATAAGTTTGAGAAAAGAAAATGAACGCAAATTTTGAAGGCAATGCCAACGAAGCGCCGACTACAAGCAAAAAAAGGATTAACAAACAACATTCAAAATTTGCGGAGTATGTATCAAAGTGCGAAGCCCTTGCACACGCGTATGCCGAAAAGGTGGATGCGGCGGAAAGCCAATATCCGAATTGGAGAGGGCTTGACCATCCCGCAGCACACGAAATATTGGCGATAACCAAGGAATTTAATAAAAAATAGTATTTGTTTTTGGGCTATCAAAAAGGAATAAACTGCAAAAGTCATTGCAAATACTGAATTTTTCAGAGATTAAGGCGTTCAAAGCAGCGATGATTTTTGACGAAATTGTTTATTTCTTTTGATAGGATAGTATGCTTTATTTTCTACGAAACAAAAAGTTTCATTTGTTTGTCAAATATTGATATTGGCGAAACAACAAACGGAGCCATATTTCAGGCCCCGCAGTTTATTAGTTGTAAATCACCTCGCTGAGAACGATTTCTTCCGCACGATTGCGGATGCTGTTCATGGAACGAATCCAAAAAATGTTTACATTTGAACCGCATATAAGCACTCCTAATTCTAAATACGGATATAAAAAGGAAGATATATATTACTTTAAAAAAGGGAAATTAGCAAAACTATAAATTGCAGTTTGTACAAGGATTATTCCTAGCAAATGAAAATTTCTGATATTGTTGTAAACGGAAACGAGTGATTTTTACGGAAAGGGTACCCCTTTCCTATGCTTGCTACGGAATTTTTTGCAAAGAAACAGAAAGGAAAGGATAAGCTAAATAGATAGTCGCTTGCTTTGAAATGTTACTCAGTTAAAGGGCATTTTGAGGGAAAATGTATAAACACCTTACCTTATCAGTTTCAGTGTCTGTAAAGTCTTTCTTGCAAGGCTTATTGAACCTCTAATGCGTAACATAGTGCCATAAATAGAGTTGCCATTGTAGGCGTAATAACACCGCCCCGTACTTGTTTACCGCCTTGTTTGTGGTGCTAAAATGGTGCCCAACTTTACAAAACCAACTTATACAGCGGTATGAGAAGATACAAGCAAGAACGGGAAAACCGTTGAAAACACAGGTTTTTTCCTCGCTTCTATAAACACTTGTAAAGACTTATATGATGATTTTCGTCTATAAAATCAATAAAAAATTGAAAGCTCTGCAAACGGAATATGATTTCCTTTTCCGTGAGGAACCGTGAACGCAAAATTTGAAATTTGCGCAGTCGGAGCGCGCCAAAAAGCAGGCGGCAAGACGGACGGATACAGAAAAGACGGTACTGCGCGTGCAGTACCGTCTTTTGCTTTTACCGCAATTCGGATTGGAACCGGCGCGACACAGCGCTACGGCGTTGCCTGTATTTGCATGTCACAGCGCTGTGGGACGCACAGGGCGTCAAAGTAAGCTTGCTCGAGCGGAATCCAAACAGAAGTAAAACGGTGAAGGCTTTCGGACGATTCGCGCCGGGAGAGCCGTTCACGCTGCAGCTGCGGGTCAATTTCCAGAAAGACCGAGAGGTCATAATATCCGGCAAGGTCCGGGTGCAGCGCATAGGTGCCTTCCACAACGGTCAGCTTTTCCGGAAAAACGGTCGTCGGCGCTTCCAGCGTCATCGTTTTGCAGGAAAACCGCCGGTAGGCGACGGACTTTCGCGCCTTAAGCGGCCGGAGCACCTCCTCTAAAAACCGCTCGCGGTCCATGTTGCCGCCGGGCTCGGCATACCGTTCGGGCGTGCGCTGCTGCGGCTGCAGAAAAAAGTCGTCCGTGTGAAAGACCGTGCAGCCGTACAGCGTTTGGAGTAGCGCGGCAAGCTCTGTTTTGCCGCTTGCGCTGCCGCCGTCTATCGCCGCGATGACAGGCCCTTTTTGCAGCAGCCGGTCGAGGCGCGCAAACAGCGGCAAAAACGGGAGGAACCGCCGCTCGATAACGCGGTAGGCGGGGCGGTACGCCGCACGGTAGGCGTCGGAATGGTGCGCCGGCGGATACCCCGCTTTGGCATAGGACAAAAAAGTCTTTTCCAAGGCGGCGGCCGGGAAGGGGAGCGCGCCCTGCTTTGCCTGCTGCAGCGCCGCCGAAAGCAGGCGTTCGAACTGTGCTTTTCCGGCCTGCGTTTTTGCGGACAAGCAAAACAGCTTTGCAAGCGTTTCGGCCTCCAGCCCTTTTCGCAAAAGTCCTAAGGGCACGCGGCAAAACGGCCCGTCAAGCGGCTCAATATCCGTTTCGACAGGCTGCATGCGGTCATATTCGGTTTGAACAGCGGCTTGCGCGGCCTGCACGGACGGTGCGAAATGCGCGCAGCCGAACGCGCTCTGGTACAAAAATTTGTAGACGTCCTGCGCGTTCAAAAGCGGGTGCGTTCGGATGTGCAGCCGCAGATTGTCGAGCGTTGCTTCGTTCGTATGTATGCCTCCCGATGTGCAATATAGTTAGGCTTGCCGCTGTAAAAATTTGGCTTTTTCAAACAGCATGACCAAAAGCGGGACAAGAACGATTTGCAAAAGAATCCCGGGAACTGCGTTGGTGACCGCGCCGGCGAGAAAGGCCGCCAGCGTAAAGGCACTCCCGGAAAGCCCCGTGCAGGCCGCCATAGCCGCGCCCCAAATCAGCCGTCCGACCACCATGGCGGTAAGCAGCGCGCAGTAGATAAAGGGCTTTTTGCGCGGCAGAAGCTTATACATAAGCCCCGAGACGGCGCCGTAGGCGGCAAGCTCGAACGCCATGCACACGGCGGTCGGAAACATCGGCGGCATGCCGAACAGAAGCGAGCGGAACAGCGGCGCAATGAAGCCGATTGCAAGGCCCCAGGGCCAGCCGCAAACAAAGCCGCAAAGCAGAACCGGAATGTGCAGCGGGCAGAGCATGGAGCCGATCTCCGGAATTTGACCGGTCAAAAAGGGGAGCGCGAGTGCAAGCGCCAGGAACAGCGCCGACAGAATCAGTTTATGGAGCTTGGTTTGGACGTTCATATTGCAGCCTTTCAAAAGAAAAAGCGCCGAAGCCGCTTTCTGCGGCACGACGCTTCCTGCGTAATTGCATTTTAAGATGGAATCCGATTCAAAAGGGCTTCAGCCCCCGTAAGCGTGCTTCTGCACAACAAGTCTATTTTAGCACGCCGAAAAAACTGTGTCAAGTTTTGGCACGCAGCACGCTTTGCAGCTTGGATACGGCGTCCTCCAAAAGCGCCTTCGTGTTCAGGTCCTGTACGCCGGCCACAAGGCTGTCGCAGCGATTCATCGGAATCAGGATGCGTACGGCGTCCGCCTGGCCGACCGCCGCCGCCATACGCGGCGTGACTTCTCCGAGCAGCGCGTCCGCAATGACGATGCCAATCGGGCCGAGAATGACGTCTGTGCGCCGGCAGGCGACCAGAACGGGGTTTTCGCCTGTGGCGGCGTCCGTCGCGCCGGCTTTGAGCATGGCGGCCGTTGCGGCGGCGTTTGTGCCGATTGCGGACATGGCGGCGTCGGGGAATTGCGCGCGAATCATTTTGACGAGCTGCGCGCCGAGCTGGCCGCCTTGCCCGTCGATGACGGTGATGTGCATGCGGGGTGCCTCCTGTCGTTTTCCTTGTGTCGTTCGGGTTTTAGGTAGCAGCCGAATTCATCGGGCACCTGCCGGTCGCGCAGCGCGTTCAAATCCAGACCGAGCGCCGCGGAAAGCCGCATAGCGGTCCCGATCATCGGCTGTGCCGAGCCGGACAGATAGTTGCGGTATTGGCGGTCTGAAATTTCTGCGCGCGCGGCGAGCTGCTCAATCGGCCAGCCGAGCGCTCTGCGCCGTTCTTCCGCCAGTCTGATAAATTCTTTTTCGACAACCATACGCTTGTTCCTCCGGTTTCTTTTGCTATATTGGTGATAAAATAGCACATTTCCCCGAAAAAACAAAGAGCCTTTTACAAAATGCAGAAAAAATCTGTAAAATTGCAAGACGTATGGCGCAGGTCAGCTGCCGTACAAATCCGCCACGGCCTGCATGACCTGGTTGGCGACGGGAATGGCGACCGAGCTGCCGCCGCCGCCGTTTTCCACAACGACGACGATGGCGTAGGGCAGGTCTTCGCGCTGAGAGTACCCGACGAACCACGCGTGCGGGTCGTCGCCGTTCTCCTCGGAGCTGACCTCTGCGGTGCCGGTTTTGCCGCACATTTCAAGGCCGCGAAAGCGCCGGTCGCCGTAATAATTTTCCACGTTGGAGCGCAGAAGCTCCTGCAGCCGTGCGGCGGTGGTTTCCGAGAACATCTGCGCGCCGGTTTCGGTCTGCGCCTCCTGCACGACGGCGCCGTCCTGCGTGGTGATGCTTTCCACAAGATACGGCATGACCGCCTGCCCGCCGTTGGCAATGGCGCCGACAATGGTGAGCATGTGGCAGGGGTTGACAAGCGTGGTGTATTGCCCGACGCCCGCCCAGCCAAGGTCGAGCTGCGAGGCTTCGCTTACGTCGAAGCGGCTTTGCGCAAGGCGGATGTTCCCGAGCATAAAGCGCTGGTTAAAGCCGAGCGCCGTGGTTGTCTCTGTCAGGTTTTCTGCACCGACCTGCAGGGCGATTTGCGCAAACGCGCTGTTGCAGGATACGTTGAGCGCGCGCTCAAAGCCGATGGTGCCGTGCGTGCTCAGGCACTTGACCGAGCCGCCGTCTATTCCGTAGCTGCCGCGGCAGCGGAAGGACTGCTCTTCAATATCGGCGATGTTGTCGAGCGCCGACGCGGCGGTGATGATTTTGAATGTCGAGCCGGGCGTATAAAGACCGGAGAAAAAGCGGTTGAGGTATACGCCCTCATACGCGCCGGTTTTGTCGTTGTTGATGTTTTCGGTCGGCTTGTTCGCGATGTCAAAGGCGGGCTTGGACGCGACGCAGACGAGCTTGCCGGTCTTGTAGTTGAAAACGCCGACGGTGCCTTTGTTCTTGCCGAGCGCGTCGTAGGCCTCCACGCAAAGCCCGGCGTTGACGGAAAGCTGCAAATCGTTGCCCTTGCCGTAGCGTTTGACGTCGTACACGCCGTCGACAAAATTGTAGCCGGTCAGTTCCTCCTGATAGGCGGTCTGCACGCCGGTCGCGATATACCCTTCGGAATCGCCGACCACATGCAGCGTGGCCGTGCGGACGTCGCGGTCGTCGTTGTACTGCCGTTCGCCGTCTACGGTCTCGGCCAGCACGGCGCCGGTTTCGTCGGTAATGGTCCCGGCGGCGGTCAGCGTGTCGCCCGCGTACAGGTGGCGGTTCGCGTGGCGCATCGCCCAGTCGTCCGCATTGGACCAGAAGGTGTAAAACAGAAAGCCGAGCCCCACAAGGAACAGGGCGGCGAGCACATACAGAACCCAGGCTCTGCGGGATAATGTTTTCATACGGCCGTCTCCTTTCCCGGGTCAGCTCCGCGTGATTTTGTCGTACCGGCGATAGGTGCGCACATCGATGGCTTTAATGAACGCCGCAAGCCCCCAGCAGCACAGCATGCTGCTGCCGCCGCGGCTGATAAAGGGAAGCGTAACGCCGGTCCAGGGCAGCAGGTCCGTTACGCCGAACACGTGCAGCGCCGCCTGGAAAAGCAGCAGCGAGGAGGCGGCCAGCGCCGCGATGGAATAAAAGGTGGACCGCGCCGCCGCCGCGTAGCGGATGGAATAGACCACTAAAGCAACGAAGGTCAAAAGCACCGTAAAGGCGATGATGATGCCGAATTCTTCACAGACCATGCCGAAAGCAAGGTCCTCTGTCGCAGCGTAAACGGAGCGCAGCCGCCCGTTGCCGATGCCAAGGCCGAACAGCCCGCCGCTGACCGAGTAAATCAGCAGGCGCACCTGCTGGTAGCCGCCGGTCTGCGAATATTCCCAGACGTGCCGGTAGGTCTGAAAGCGGTTGGCCACATACGGGCGGAACGTCAGAATTCCGAGCCCGCCCAAAAGCGCCGCCGTGCAGACCAGGAAAATGGTTTTGATGTCGCCGGAGCGCAGGAACGCGATGACAATAAAGGTGAAAAAGAAAATCAGCGCCGTGCCGAAATCCTTCATCAAAAACAGCATCCCGATGCAGGCGCCGGCAAACAGAATGTATTTCGTCAGGCTGCGCGTCGACTGCAGGTGCTCGAGCGTCGCCGCGCCGACGAAGACAAAGGCGACCTTGACAATCTCCGAGGGCTGGATGGAAAGGAGACCGTCGCCCAAGACAATCCAGTTTTTCGCGCCGTTGATTTCGTCGCCGATAAGCAGCGTGACGCCGAGCGCCGCAATGGCCAGCACGGCGACCGGCGTGCGCAGGCGGATGACGCGCTTTGTATCGCTTAAAATCCACAGCATGACGATAAAGACAAGAATACCCATAATGACCGCCGCAAGCTGCGTAAACGCGCGGTCGGGGTACACGCTCGTCGTCAGCGTCAGCCCGAGTCCCGTCAAAAAGAACGCAATCAGCTCAATTTCAAAGCTTTTGCGGCGCAGCACGACGCCGAACGCGAAAAAGTAAATCCATTCCGCGGCGATATATACGCCGTAGACCGTAAACAGCGTGACCATACTTTCCTGCGTGCCGTTGATGTAGATTTGCAGCATGCACGAAAGCTGGAACAGCGTCATAAACAGCAGCCACAGCGGCCAGCTTACCGGCTTGCGGTACCGCCGCGCGCGCGCCTGCTTTTTCTTTTTGGTTTTTGCCGCCATACGCCGCCCTCCTTATTCCCGGAACATGAAGCTGTATGCGCCGACGGAAATGATGTCGCCGTCGTACAGCGGGTATGCGCCGAAGACCAGTTCTCCGTTCAAATAGGTGCCGTTGGCGGATTGCAGGTCGGCGACCATCCAGCCGTCGCGCGTCAGATAAACCTCCGCGTGCTCCCCGGAAACGTCCGGCATCGGCAGACAGATGTTGCAGTGCCGGTCGCGGCCGATTAAGCAGCTCGCCTTGAGGTAAAACGCGCTGTTGTCGGCGAGATTCACAAGCCGCGCCGCATTGGTGAAATCCTGCACGTCGCCGCGCGCGTCCGTTTGCGGCTCACCGTAGCCGTTGCTTTGGAAGCGCATGACGACGTTGCCGAACGCGACGGTATCGCCGTCCGTGATTTGCCGGGCGCGGCGAATCTGCTCGCCGTTGACGTAAACGCCGGTTTTCGATTCGGTGTCGAAAATGAACCAGCCCTCTTTGCGCAGCGCCAGCACCGCGTGAAAACGCGAGACCGTGCCGTATTGGCGCAGCGCGATGTCGCACGAGCGGCTGCGGCCGATGGAGGTTTCCCAGTTGGAGATTTCAATTTCGCTGTCGTCCGCCAAATTGACGAGCGTCGCCATGACCTCGCGGCGCGGGCGCAGCCGGAACAGCGAAAACACGCACCGCAGCAGGAGCAGAAAGGCGATGCCGGTCAGCACATAGCGGGACAGGTATTCAAATTGCGAAAAGAAAAATTCCAATTTGCGCCGCTCCTTTCATCCTTTGTCATTTTACATCCTTTAACGAGTCGTAAACGCGCACGTTGACCGCGCCCTGGTCACAGTTGTGCCGGTAAATGCTCAGGGCAAGGCCGATGCCGAGGTACACGCCGAGGTTTGACGACCCGCCCGCCGAGAAAAAGGGGAGGGTAATGCCGATAACGGGCATGAGCATTAAGCACATGCCGATGTTGACGACGGTCTGCGACAGAATCATCGACGCGACCCCCGTACAGATGAGGTTGGTCGAACGCTCGCGCGATTTGCGGCCGATGAGGATGAGCCGCACGGAAATCAGGCACAAAAGCGCAAGCGCCGCAAGGCACCCCACAAAGCCCAGTTCTTCGCCTATCGCGGTGAAAATAAAGTCGTTCTGGTTTTCGGGCACAAGCCCCGCCTGCGTATAGGCGCCCCTAAAAAGCCCCTGCCCGGTGATGCCGCCCGAGCCGATGGCGTTGATGCCGTTTTGCTGCTGGTAAATGATGCTCGGATACAGCTCCGGGTACAGCAGCGCCAAAAAGCGGTTTTTCTGGATGGAGGAAAACACAAACGTCCACACCAGCGGCGCCGCCGCGCACAGCAGCGCGAAGCCGCCTAAGAAATACCCCCAGTGCACCCCGCCGACAAACAGCATGATGACCGCCATCACAAGGAAAATGAGCGCCGACCCCATGTCGCCGGTCAAAAGCACCAGCGCGGTGGGCACCAGCGCGTGCAGACCCAGCTGCGCGACGCTCCAGAACCGGTTGAGCTTGTCCCGCAGGCGTTCCAGATGGACGCTGAAGGTAACGATAAAGCCGATTTTTACAAATTCGGAGGGCTGGATGCTGAACAGGTCCCCAAAGCGCAGCCAGGTGCGCGCGTCGGGCCGCGACTCCGGCCCCGAGCCGAACGGAAACAGCAGCAAAAGCGCTAAAATACACGCGGCGCCGATAATCAGCCAGTATCGGGTGAAAACCTCATAATTGAAATAGGAAATGACAAGGCACATCGCGATTCCCAGAAAGACGGCGATGAGCATGATTAGAAATTCGCGGGAAAAAAGCTCTCCGTCGGCACGGTCGCTGCGCGTGGCGCTGAACACCATCACAAGCCCGTACAGCGACGCGGCAATGCACGAGAAAAACAGCAGCTTATCGGTTTCGCGGAAAAACAGGCGGACGGCGTCCAGACGCTTTTTCATGGCGTCTCCTTTCGTCGGAAATGGTTTCTATTGGTATTATAGTATGCCGCACGGCCTTTTTCAAGGAAAAAAGTATTTACGCTTGTGAATTTGCATGGTATACTGTGCATGGTGATTACATGCAGCAATTCGTTACGCAGAATGCGGCCCAGACGCGCGCGCTCGGGGAAAAGCTCGGGAAAAAGCTCGCCGAGAGTGCGGGCGGCCGGGTCGTGGCGCTCTTCGGGGGCATGGGCATGGGCAAAACGGTGTTTGTAACCGGCGTCGCGGCGGGGCTTGGCCTTTCGGACGCCGTTTGCAGCCCGACCTTTGCCATTGTCAACGTGTACGGCGAAAACGACGCGCTTTGCCATTTCGATATGTACCGCGTAGAGACCTGGGAGGATTTGCTGTCCACCGGTTTTTTTGAATATCTGGACGCGGGCAGCGTGCTGTGCGTCGAGTGGAGCGAGAACATCGAAAACGCCCTGCCGGAAAACACGGTCCGCGTGACGCTGCAGCAGGGCCGCACGGCAGAGGAGCGCAGAATTACGGTGGAGGGAATCGAGCTTTGAAAATCCTGGCTTTGGAGTGCTCCGGAACGCAGGCGAGCGTCGCTTTAACGGACGGCCGGCGGCTTCTGGGCGAATTTTTCCTTGCGTCGGGGCTGAAGCACAGCCGCACGCTGCTGCCCATGGCCGAATCGCTTTTGACCGTCGGGGAAATGCCGCTTGCAGACGTCGACGTGTTCGCGGTCGCGGCGGGTCCCGGCTCTTTTACCGGCGTGCGCATCGGGGTGGCGGCGGTTAAGGGCCTTGCCGACGCGGCGGGCAAGCCGTGCTTTTCCGTCTCCGCGCTGGAAACGGCGGCGTATCCGCTTGCGGACCGGGTCGGGGAAACCGTCTGCGCCGTCATGGACGCGCGCTGCCGGCAGGTTTATACCGCGCAGTTCCGGGCGGGGGAACGCCTGACGCCGGACGAAGCGATGACCATCGACACGCTCGGCGAGCGGCTTGCGGCCGTGCGCGGGCCGGTTCGCTTGACCGGCGACGGCGCGGCGCTCGTGTACGACGCGCTGGCGCCCGGCCTTGGAGACCGGCTTTCCTGCGCGCCGGCGCCGGCGCGCTGCCCGCGCGCTTCTGCGGTTGCGCTGCTGGCCTTTGAAAAAATCACGCGCGGCGAAGCTTTGGTGCCCGCCGCAGAAATTCAGCCTGTCTATCTCCGTCTGCCGCAGGCGGAGCGGGAGTTAAATCAAAAAAAGCAGAAAAAGGAGAAAACCGTATGATCTATCTTGGCGCCGACCACGGCGGCTATGCGTTAAAGGAAGAAATCAAAGCCTATCTCACCGAGCAGGAGATCCCCTTCGTGGACTGCGGCACGGATTCGACCGCTTCCGTCGACTATGCGCCGATTGCGCAAAAGACCTGCCGCGCGATGCTTGCGGACCCCGACAAGGAAAGCCGCGCCATCCTCTGCTGCGGCACGGGCATCGGCATTTCCATGGCGGCGAACAAGGTCCGCGGCGTGCGCGCTGCGTGCTGCTCGGACTATTTCGGCGCCAAATTTACGCGCCTGCACAACGACGCGAACGTCCTGTGCCTTGGCGGGCGGGTTATTGGTCCGGGCCTTGCGACGGAGCTTGTCGACGTGTTTTTGCACACGGATTTTGAGGGCGGCCGTCACCAGCGGCGCATCGACCAGATTGCCGCGATTGAGAACGGCGAAGACCTGAACGCGTAAAATTTGCCCGATTTGCGGCGAAAAACCTTGTAATTTTTCTTTACAGGGTCTATAATGTTGTACGGTTCAATTCAACACACGGAGGCGCATTATGGGAAAGGTCACCATCACCAATCATCCGCTGATTCAGCACAAGCTTACGCTCCTGCGCGACAAGAACACGGGTTCCAAGGAATTCCGCGCGCTGGTACAGGAAATTTCCATGCTTATGTGTTATGAGGCGACGCGCGACCTGCCGCTGCAGGAGGTCGAAATCGAAACGCCCATGTCCATGGCAAAAACCAAGGTCATTTCGGGCAAGACGCTGGCGTTCGTGCCCATTCTGCGCGCCGGCATGGGGATGCTCGGCGGCGTGCTGGAGCTGGTGCCCTCTGCGAAGGTCGGGCATATCGGCATGTACCGCGACCCCGAAACGGCGAAGCCCGTTCCCTATTACTGCAAGCTGCCGTCGGACATTTCCCAGCGCGAGGTCATTGTGCTCGACCCGATGCTTGCGACCGGCGGGTCCGCGGTGGACGCCATCAACCAGATTAAAACCTATCATCCGAAGTCCATCAAATTCATGGGCATCATCGCCGCGCCCGAGGGGCTCGAGGCGCTTACGTCCGCGCATCCGGACGTGGACGTGTACTGCGCCGCGCTCGACGAACGGCTCGACGACCATTGCTACATCATCCCGGGCCTTGGCGACGCGGGCGACCGCATTTTCGGCACAAAATAAACAGACTTTGGGCGGAAGTGCGGCTTCCGCCCTTTTTTTGACGGGGAGAAACGTATGCGATTTCAAAGAATCATCGCGGGACTTTGTGTGATGGGAGGCCTGGTTTCCATGCTTGCATCCTGCGGACCGACCGGTACGGATACGGTCTCTATAAAGCTGCAAAAAGACTGTCAGACGATGGAGGGCTTCGGCGCGAGCGCCGCGTGGTGGGCGCAGGACGTCGGCGCCTGGACTGAACCCGGGCAGGGAAACGAGGCCGTGCGCGACGAGATTTTAACGCTTTTGTACGGCGACGCGGGCATCGACCTCGACATTTACCGCTATAACCTCGGCGCAGGCACGAAGGGGGAGGCGGACGCTTCCTATTACTCGGACCCCTGGCGCAAAACGCAGAGCTTTTTGACGGCGGACGGCACGGCGGACTATTCGCTGGACGCCGCCGCGGTCTGGTGCATGGAAAAGGCCGTGTCGCTGGGCGTCGAAGAGGTCGTTTTCTTTTCCAATTCCGCGCCGGACACGATGACCATAAACGGCAAGACCCATTGCGACCCCGACCCGGCGCGTCTGGATTACACCGACGAAAACGGCACGGACCATTTTTATTCGCTGCCGAACCTGGACGCGTCGCAGTATCAGAATTTTGCCGACTATGTTTTGGATGCGGTCGAGCATTTCCGCGCGTCGGGCGTTCCCGTGACGTCTGTTTCCCCGATTAACGAGCCGCAGTGGACCTGGCAGGGTGGGCAGGAGGGCTGCCATTATGAGCCCGACGAGGTCGTCGCGCTTTATAAGGTCTTTTTGGCCGAGCTGCAGGCGCGCGGCCTGGCGGACGACGTGGAGCTTGCCATGTTTGAATCCGGTCAGCCGTACGGCGACACGCTCAAGCGGTATGTGGAGGCCATTGCCGACGACGATACGCTGTCTGCGGTGTTCCGGACGCTGGACACCCATTCCTACTGGGGGACGGCCGAAGACAAGGAAAAGACCGCGCGGTATTTGCGCTGGCATTACCCGGACATGACCGTGCGCTGCACCGAATGGACGGAAATGGTGAACGGCAAGGACGTGACCATGGATTCCGCTTTGGTGCTTGCCAACACCGTGATTGAGGACCTGACCATCCTGGACGCGGCGAGCTGGAGCTACTGGATTGCGGTTTCGGCCTACGATTACCGCGACGGGCTTATTTACGTCGACCGCGACGCGCATACCTACGAGACGACCAAGCGGCTTTGGGCGCTGGGGAACTTTTCCCGATTCGTAAAGCCGGGCGCGGTGCGCGTGGAAACCAAGCTTGCGAAAGACAGCCCGCTTTCCGCCGTCGCTTTCCGCGACGGGGAGACGGCGACGGTCGTCGTGGTCAACGCGACCGACAAAGCGCAGCCCTGCACGCTGGATTTCGGAAGCAAAGCGGCGTTTTCCGGCGTGGAAGCGTATGTGACGGACGCGGCGCGCGACCTGGAAAACGCCGGCGCGCTTCTGACCGCACAGGACGGCGCGTACGCGGGCGAGGTCCCGGCGCAGTCCGTGACGACCTTTGTGTTCGCATGAGCACGGCGAAAAACGGGGAGCGGCTTACCCACCCGTTCCCCGCGCTGTTTGACGAAAACAGCCGGACGCTGATTTTGGGCAGCTTTCCGTCGGTTAAATCGCGCGAACAGCAGTTTTTCTACGGCCACCCGCAAAACCGCTTCTGGCGCGTGCTTGCCGCGGTGTTTTCGGAGCCGGTTCCGCAGACGATAGAAGAAAAACGGGCGCTTGTTCTGGCGCATCACCTGGCGCTGTGGGACGTTGTCGGGGCGTGTACGGTCGAGGGCTCTTCGGACGCGAGCATTTGCGGCGCGGTCCCCAACGACCTGTCGCCGCTTTTTTCGGCCGCACCCATTTCCCGCGTGTTTACAAACGGAAAAACGGCGTATACCCTATATGAACGGCACCAGCGGGCAAAAACGCAGCTGCCCGCGCAGTACCTGCCCTCTACAAGCCCCGCGAACGCCGCGTGGAGCTTGGAAAAACTGATTTGTGCCTGGCGCGTGCTGCGCGAGGAGAACGGCTGAATCCGCACCGCCCCGTTTGGGGCGGTTTTTCTGTGTCTTTTTTTTGCAAAGGCGATTGCCAAACGCCCGGAAATGTGCTACCATGAGGACAAATCGGCATATCTTGCTGTGTAAAGGGGAACCGCGTATGCAATACACGCTCAACAAAGAGAATTACCGCCGCTTTGACGTGCTCGAGGCGGGCAAGCGCCCGGCGCGCGCGTATTTTATTCCGTATCGCGACAAGGACGCGCTCTGCCGCGAGACCTGCCTTACCGAACGCTACCACAGCGACATGGTGCGCGTGCTTTCCGGGGAGTGGGATTTCAAGTATTACGACAAGACCGCGCTTGTGCCGAAGGAGTTTGATACCGAGCGCGTGCAGTTCGACCGCGTGCAGGTGCCCTCTACCTGGCAGCGCACGGGCTACCGCGAGCCGGTCTACCTCAATTCCCGGTATGAATTCCACTTAATGCCGCCGGAGCTTCCCGAGGAGATGGCGGTGGGCGTGTACCGCACGACCTTTTCGGTCGAGGACCTTTCCAAAACCTATATTTTAAGCTTTTTGGGCGTGGCGCCGTGTCTGGACGTCTACCTTAACGGCCAGACCGTCGGCTACACCGAGTGTGCGCACAACACGGCGGAGTTTGATTTGAGCCCCTATGTGCGCGAGGGGGAAAACGAGCTGCTTTGCGTCGTCCACCGCTGGTGCACGGGGACGTATCTCGAGTGCCAGGATATGTTCCGCGAGACCGGTATTTTCCGCGACGTGCTGCTTTACGAGCTCGACGAAACCTTCCTCAACGATTTTGAGGTCAAGACGAAGGCGACGGCGGACGGCAAATACGACCTGCGCGTGTCGGCGGAAATTGCCGGCGCGGCGGCGGGCTGCACGCTGGAGGCCGCGCTTCTGGACGGGGAAACGACGCTTGTAAAAGACGAAAAGCCCGTGTTCCCCAAAATGCAGTTCGACTTTGCCGCGCTGTGCGTGCAGGCGTGGAGCGCGGAGCTGCCCAAGACCTACACGCTGCTTTTGACGCTCAAAAAGGACGGGCAGACGCTCTGCGTCGTGCGCAGCAAGACGGGCTTTAAGACCGTTGCCATTGACGGCGACGTGTTCAAGTTCAACGGCGTACATATCAAGCTCAAGGGCGTCAACCACCACGACAGCAACCCGGTCACGGGCTATGTCATGACGGCGGAGGACATTGAAAAAGACCTGCGCTTGATGAAGCAGTACAACGTTAACGCCATTCGCACCTCCCACTATCCGCCCGACCCGATGCTGCTGTCTCTGGCCGACGAGATGGGCTTTTATGTGGTGGACGAGGCGGATATTGAAACGCACGGCACGGGCTCGGTGGGCCCGCACAAGCTCTATAAGCCGAACCTCATCAGCCACGACCCCGCGTGGGAGCCGCGCTACCTTGACCGGGTGCGGCGCATGTATCTGCGCGACCGCAACCACCCGTGCATTACGATGTGGTCCTTGGGCAACGAGTCCGGCGGCTATGCGAACCAGGATGCGTGCTGCGCGTACCTAAAAGAAGTCTGTCCCGAGATTCCGGTGCATTACGAGGGCGTTATCCGCACCAAGCGCAAGGGCTACGATGTCATTTCCGAAATGTATACGGATATAGCGCATGTGGAAAAGACCCGCGACGGCGTGCGCGGCAGCGAATACAACGGCAAGCCGTTCTTCCTGTGCGAATACGCCCACGCCATGGGCGTCGGCCCCGGCAGCCTGGAGGATTATTGGCAGACGTTTTATTCGAGCGACAAGCTTATGGGCGGCTGCATCTGGGAATGGTGTGACCACGCCGTGCACCACGAAGCAAACGACCCGAAATACAAGAACGAATATACCTACGGCGGCGACCACGGCGAAACGCTGCACGACGGCAACTTCTGTGTGGACGGCCTGTTTTATCCCGACCGCACGCCGCATACCGGCGCGCGGGAGATGAAAGAGGTTTACCGTCCTCTGCGCGCGCGGCAGGCGGACGAAAAGACCTATGTGTTCCAGAATACCAATCGATTCCGTGCGTCGAACTATATTTCCGTTTGCTGGTCGCTTCTGGAAAACGGGCGCTTAAAGGCCTCCGGGACGGTTCCGACCGACGTTCCGCCCATGGGCGAGCAGAAGCTGGAATTTCCCATTGAGACGGTGCGCAAGGACGCGGACGTGCTGCTGAATATGACCTATATGGACACGGAAAGCGGCGAGGAAATTGCGCACGAGCAGTTTGTCTTAAACGACGTTCCGAACGCGCTGCCCGCCGGGAAAAGCGCCCCCATTGCGCTGGAAAAGGACGGGGAACGCTGCGTTGTGACGGGCGAGGGCTTCCGCGCGGTGTTCAGCCGCGAGACCGGCGCGCTTGAAAGCCTTTTTGCAAACGGCGCCGAACGCATCAACACGACGCCCGCAGGCGGCGTGTGCGGCTTCGTGCCGAACATCTACCGCGCGCCCATTGACAACGACGCCTATGCCTGGACGCCCAAGTGGAACCGCAAAAAGCTGCCGCTTGTAAAGCCGGTGTTTGTGGCCATGGACGCCAAGGAGGCGGGCGACTGCGTGCAGGTGCAGGCGAAATACAAGCTCGTCTGCGGCAAGCTGCCGTGGTACACCTGTGAAATGACCTATTCCGTTTACCCGGGCGCGGTCCTTGACGTCTCGGCAAAGCTGAAGCGCACAATGTTCGGGGGCAAGGACCTGCCGCGCTTCGGCGTGACGGTCGAGCTGCCCGCGGCGTTCAGCGAGGTCGAATATTATGGCCGCGGGCCGTACGAAAACATGTGCGACTTCAATTTGCAGTCGCCGGTTGGGCTGTACCGCAGCACGGTGCGCGAAATGCACGAAAACTACATCAAGCCGCAGGACAACGGCAACCACGGCGGTACGAAGCGCGTTGCCCTGACCGACAAAAACGGCGTCGGGCTTGCGGTGCTGGGCCTGCCGAAATTCAGCTTCAGCGTGCACGACTACACCCAGGCGCTTTTGTGTGAAGCCAAGCACCGCGAGGACCTGCGCAGCCAGCATACGACCTTCCTTTCGGTGGACGGCTTTATGCGCGGCGCGGGCTCGAACGCCTGCGGGCCGGATGCGCTCGAACGCTATCGATTTACGTTCGGCGATTCCATTGAATTCCGTTTCGCGGTAATGCCTGTGGACAGGGGCGAAGCGGAATGACGACCGTCTGGTTTGAAGGCGGCGAGGACTATGCGCCCTCGGCGGCGGTGCGCCGCACGGTGTTTATAGACGAGCAGGGGTATCTGCCCGAAGAGGAGTTTGACGAGGCGGACAAAACCTGCCCCCACCTTGCGATTTTCGACGGCGAAACGCCCGTCGCGGCCGGCCGGCTCCTGTTCGACGGTACGACCGCAAAGCTTGGGCGTATCGCAGTCTTAAAGCCGTACCGCGGGCAGCATCTCGGCGCCGCCGTAGTAGAAGCGCTGCTTGCGCGCGCAAGGGCGCTGGGCGCTGCGCGTGCGTATGTGAGCGCCCAGTCCTACGCCGTACCGTTTTATGAGAAGTTTGGCTTTCGGGCCTACGGCGAGGAATATCCCGACGGCCGCATCCCGCACCGGGATATGGAAATGTCCCTGTAAAGACAATCGGTCTGTTTTCCCCGCGCTTATGCGCGGGGGTTTTTGCGACAAAACGTAGTCGGTCTGTTTTTTTACGGACAAAAAACAGATTGGTACACATTTTTTCACAAAATGCAAGAGGGCAAGTTCACAAAATTTTAACAGGATTTTTTGTTGGTTTTCACGATTCTTTGCGTTTTGTCTGCAAACGGACGGGAAACCGATTTTTTTCTGTTGAAAAAAACGAACCGGGGTGTTACAATCAGAACGTTACTGAATCCGCAGGAGGCTTATCAGAATGGAAATCGTTGCAAAAGTCAAGGACTTTGCACAAAAGGTCCCGACTTACTGGAAAACGCCGCCCTTTGGCAAGTACATGCCGTATAAGGAAATCAGCGCGTATGCTTTTGGCGGCATCGGCGCTTACTTCCTGATGTATGTTGTCCAGCAGCTGTTTTTGTCGGTAAACAACTTCATCATCGGCAGCGCCATCGGTTTGGACGCCCGGCTGATGTATGTCATTTACGTCATCGCGATTATCGCCGGCTTCCCGTGCACGGCGATTCGTGCCTATATCATCGACAATGTCCGCAACAAAAAGGGCAAATACCGCCCGTACCTTATCTCCATGGGCATCCCGACGGCGATTTTGGCCATCGGCATGGTCTGGGTGCCGTACGAAAAGATTGAAAGCCAGGTCGTGCAGGCTGCCATCATCCTGTTCTTCAACATCGGCTTCCAGTTTTTCTACCAGTTCTTTTATGAAGCGTACGAGAACCTGATTAAGGTCCTCTCGCCGAACACGCAGGAGCGTGCGGACGTCGGCGCGTTCAAGTCCATTGTGTACTCCATCGCGCCCTCGATTGCAACGGCGATTATGCCGCTCTTGGCGCAGGCGATTACGGGCGGCAGCCTGACGAATATGCGCCTGTACCGCATCGCGTACCCGCCCATGGCGATTGTCGGCTTGCTGATGTCGATTGTCGTCTACGCCAACACGCAGGAAAAAATCGTCCAGGCGAAGACCCACGTTATTCAGATTAAATTCATCGACGCGCTGCGCGCCGTCGCCAAAAACAAGTATTTCTGGATTATCTCGCTCGCCGGCTGGATCGGCTTTTTGGAAAGCTCCTACGCAGTTATCCTCAACTGGCTGTATCAATATAAGCATGCAGCCTCCGCCGGGGAGTTTACCATCATCGGGCTGATTTACGGCAACGCGTCCTTCTGGGGGATGCTTGCGGCGCCCTTCGCCATTCGCCGGTATGGCAAAAAGCGCGTGCTGGTTGTGACGAACTTCTTAAACATCATCTTTATTGCGTCCATGTACCCCGTCATCGCGGCGGAGCCGGCGCACATGATTTGGGTGGTGCTTGTCTGCCTGTGGGCCAACGGTGTGGTCGGCGCGTTTGCGCACATCCTGACGCCCTCCATTGACGCGGATATCCGCGACTACCAGCAGTATGTGACCGGCGAGCGCATCGACGGCATGTTCTCGACGGTGGGCCTTATCGGGCAGATTGTCACGATGGCAACGAGCAGCGTGATTCCGTTTGTCTACAACAAAATGGGCATCAACGAGGAAACGCTTGCGGCCAACCTGCCGGAGATTATTAAAAACGCGAACAACTCGGAACTGGACCTTACGAACATGTACAATGTCCTGTATGTGGATGAGATTTTCGACAACATCATGCTTGTCCTCATCCTGCTGTCGGTCGTCGGCGCGTTTATGAACGTGATTCCGTACTTCTTCTACGACCTGTCCGAAACCAAGCAGAGCGGCATGATTAAGGTCCTGAAAATCCGCGCGATGTTCGAGGACTACGGCAACGGCGTTTTGCAGGATAAGGACATCGTAGAGGCGATTGATACCATCCGTGAGGCGGAGACCTATTCCGTCGCCGAGCCCAAGAGCGTCAGCAAGGCGGGCATCAAGCAGGCCAAGGGCCGCGCGGAAAAGAAAGCCGCCAGAAAGGCCTGGTTTGCCGCGGTGGAATACAACCGGACGATTGAGGCTTCCAAAATCGTGATGGACGAAATGAACCGATTCAACACGGTCGAAGGGCAGGCGCAGCTTGAAGAAGCGCGCAAAGCGGTTGAGATGGGCTATGATTTCATCTACAACTATGATCCGCAGGCCGTTGCCCACGCCAAGGCGCTGCCGAAGGGCACCGAAAAGGAAAAGGCGTACCGCAAGGCCGAAATTCAGCGTGCGCGCGACGCCGCCTTTGCCCGCCGCACCGCGCTGCGCAAGTTCCCGAACGGGATTCAGGAATTCGACGTTTCCGTGTTCGACGGTCTGTTTGCGCGTGAGGACGAGCTGAACGCGAAGATTGAGTCGCTGTACAGCGCGTATTACGCCGCGAAAAAGGAAAAGGACCAGACGAAGGTCGCGTCCTTAAAGGCGGAAATTAAATCCGCCAAGGCCGACAAGCGCGTCGTGGAGGCTGAAATCAAAAAGGCCGGCGACGAAAACGCGCTGTACACCCGCGCTGCGAAGCCCTATATCGATGCGAAAAAGCTTTTGACCCAGGCGGAAAACTATAGCCGCTTTGAGGAGATTGCCGCAATGTACGACGACGCCAAGGCCCGCCACGAAGAAGCGATGGCGCTTGCGGCGGCGGAAGCGGAACGTCAGAAGCAGGAAGAAAAGGCGTACGCCGCCGAGCTTAAAGCGAAGCGCGCCGCCGAAAAAGCGCAGAAGAAAGCGCAGAAAAAAGATAAGGATAAATAATCGTAGCCAAAAAACGGGCGGTCAGCTGGCCGCCCGTTTTTGCATTTGGATGGCTTGAAAAATTTTCTAAAATATGGTATTCTTAATTTTCAAAAGGCAGATAGACCTGTTTTGCGAAAGATGGGGGTACAGTCTGTGGAGAAAGTGGAGCAAATTGAATCTGCAGCCGTCAAGTTCCGGGATTTTCGGTTCTGCAACTGCGGGTACGAGGAAAGCGACCCCGGGCAAATCGTCGGCCCGACGGTACGGGACCGGTACGCGCTGTATTATGTGCTGACGGGCGGCGGCACCTATACCCAGGGCGACCGGCAGTACTCGGTTTCGCGCGGGGAGGCGTTTTTGGTCTGCCCGGGCATGCGGGTGCGTCTGCGCGCGGACACGGAAGACCCGTGGAGCTATCTGTTCGTCGGCTTTGACGGCGAGCAGGCGGAGGAATACCTGAGCGAAATGAAGCTGCTTGGGGCAAAAAAGCCGGTGTTCCGCGTGCGCAACGGGTTTGCGCTCAAGCAGATTGTGACCGAAATGCTCAAATGCAACCACCCGGGGCTGGAAAACGAGTTTGCCCTGCAGGGGCTTTTCTGCCGGTTCTTTTCCGTTTTGTGCGGCGAAATTACCGGTCGCGGCCGCAAAGCGGAGGAGAGCGGGCGGCAGAATTATTATATCAAAAAAGCGATCGCCTATATCCGCGACAATTACTCCAACGGCATCAACGTCTCCGATGTGTCCGAATACGTCGGTCTCAACCGCAGCTATCTGTTTACGCTGTTTCAGGAGCACCTTGGCCTTTCCCCGCAGAAATACCTGAGCAACTTCCGGCTTGAGCGCGCGTGCGAGCTTCTGCGCGCGACGAGCTATTCCATTGAGGATATTTCCTATTCCTGCGGCTACCGCGACCCGCTTGTGTTTTCCAAGGCGTTCAAAAAGCTGTACGGGATGTCGCCGCTGAAATACCGCAAGGAGCTGTAAGGGCTTACCAAAGGGCTTTTACAACCGTTCCGCAGGCAAGCGTTTTGTCCGCGCCCGGCAGAGCTGCCGGGCGCTTTTCTGCGCCGTAAAGCGTGACGCGGGCTTTTAGGAGCGCGGCGGGCGCTAAGCGGTCCGTAACCGCGGCGCACCGGGCAGTACCGTCTTGCGCGGTGAAAAGAACGGGCAGCCCCGCGTCGCAGGGCGGCTTTCCGATTTGCTGCAGCCAAAGCGAAAACCGTCCGCCCGCGGGCAGTCCGCAGACGCGGCAGACAACCAGCACGCCGGCGTCTGCGGCCGGATAGAACAAAATGCGGCCGCCTGCGGCCGTGTGGGACGCCGTCCCCCGCAAATAGGCGGCGGCAAACGGACGGCCCTCCTGCAAAAGCCGCAAAAACGCCCGGGTTTCCCTGTGCAGCCCGACCAAACGCTCACCCCCCCATACTGCACGATATGCACCGTGGGGCCTGCGTATGCGGATTCGTATCGCTTCACGCGCGCGACCTTGCCCGGCGCGGCACCCACAAAAATGACAGTCTGCACAAAAACGCCTTGAAAAATATGCGGAGTCATGGTAAAATATTGCATCATATACTGCGCCCTGCCGGGGCGCGGACAGGAGGTCAATATGGATTTCAGCGTGTTTTCCAACTTCGATTTCTCCGTATTCCAATGGATTCAGGAGCACGTCTGGTGCGCGTTCCTGGATGTGGTCATGCCCATCATCACGGTGCTCGGCGAGGGCGGCTGGGTCTGGATTGTGATTGCGGTGCTGTTTTTGTTTATGCCGAAGTACCGCAAGGCGGGCGTAACCATGGCGTTTGCGCTGATTTTGATGCTCATCCTAAACGACGGCATCCTCAAAAACGTCTTTGCGCGGCCGCGCCCCTTTAACTTTGAACCGTTTGAAGCGCTCTACGCCGTTTTCCCGCAGGGTGCGGACGGCAAGCCCGAGCTGCTCGTCGGGCTGCCCTCGAGCTTTTCGTTCCCGTCGGGGCACACGTCGTCGTCCTTTGCGGCCGCCTTTGCCATTCTGCTCAACAAAAAGTGGAAGGCCGGCGTCCCCGCACTCCTGCTTGCGGCGCTGATTGGGTTTTCGCGCAATTACCTGATGGTTCATTATCCGACCGACGTGCTGTTCGGCGCGCTGATGGGCGTTTTGTACGCCGTGCTTGCCTACTTCCTGATTGCGCGGTTCGTGTACCCGCCGTTTGACAAGCACATCGGGCAAAAGGTGGACGCCGCGCGCGAGCGCCGGTTCGGCAAAAAGCAGAAAGCGGACAAGGCCGCTTAAGAAAGGATCCCGAAAATGGCATTTCCCAAAGGCAAGACCGAAGATCTGCGTTTTCATGGCGGAAAATTCCGCATTATGCAGGTGGCGGACATTCAGGACACCCAGGCGACCTCGCGCGATACGCTGCAGTTTTTGGCGGCGGCGCTCGATAAAGCGCGTCCGGATTTGGTCGTTTTTACCGGCGACCAGTTCAAGGGCTACGGCGTGAGCTTTCTTGGCCGGGGAGAGACCGGGACAGGGCTGGAGGCGCTGATCCGTCAGATCCCCTGCGATCTGGTGATTCAGAGGCCGGTGCGGCAGCATCCGGCGCTTTCGCGGCTGCATCCGGAATCCGTGAACACGCTGCGCATCGTTTCCCTTCTGACCGGCGAGCGGGTGAAGATCTACGCGGTCTGCCTGAAGATCGGCGTGGGGAAGGAGCGGGTGGACAACGGCTGCCACGGAGGCATCTACTGCGGCGTCCGCCCGGACGGGAGGCTTCGCCCTTTGGGCATCACGGACAGCGGGCGGACGATCAGACGCCACCCCCAGCTGGGCTACCGCTTTGAGGAACAGAGGGTGCCCTGCCTGAAGAACGCGCTGGAGCTTGTGCGCCGGGCGCATCCCTTCCTGGGGCATTTCCGGCTGATCTCCTGGGATGTGGCCATCGATGAAAACGGAGAGGATCTGTCGCTCGGCGGCATCACCGACGTTCAGCTCTGCTCCGGTCCTCTGTTCGGGCGGGACACGAAGATGGTGCTGGATGTGGTGTTCGCCGGAAGACGGCGGAATTGGTGTACATGGTTTTCGCCGGCGGATGCCGCCGGCCGGGTCCTGCCGCGCTTCGCGGCGGATCCGCAGCAGTAATTGATTTGGAGGGAAAATGCTTCGTGATGACCGTTTCCTGCGCCGGGAATATGGACGGACGCTGATCCCGGTGATGTTTTCCGTCCTGGCGGGTACCATCAATACGCTGATCGACAGCGCCTTTGTGGCGCAGCGGATCGGAAATGACGCGCTTGCCGCCGTGAACATGTGCGGGCCGCTGTATCAGCTGATCTGCACGTTCGGCTCCCTCCTGGCGGGGGGAGCCTCCATCCTGTCCTCAGGGGAGGCGGGAAGGGACGATATGGAAAGCAGCAGAAGGTATTATCATACCGCGCTGCTTCTTGGTCTCGCGGTCGGGGCGCTGGCGACGGCGGCGG
>CASGAS010000005.1 GCA_949299505.1 uncultured Eubacteriales bacterium | reverse complement strand
GTACACGGCATGTGTGCGCTGCTTTTTTCTTGTATGGGACTTTGTGTCTGCGGGGCGGCGTTATTCCGCCGCCTTGTTCACACAAGTTATCGCATTCAGGCTGCGGGGATACCCGATGTAGGGCAGGCACTGGGAAACGACGCTCAGCAGAAAATCCTTATTGTTTCCCATATTCATATTCCCTTTGGCATGGGCGGCAAGCTGCGGCTCGCAGCCGCCCTGCGCCATCAGGAAACAAAACGTGATAAGCTCGCGCTCGGCAAGGCTAAGCCCCTTTCGGGTGTAGTAATCCCCAAAGCAGTTTTCCGCAAGCCAGCGGTTGATGTGCCCGGTTTTCCACGCCTCTTTCATATGCGCGCCGAAAATTTCCGCCTGCGCTTCCGCCCCCTTTTCGAGCCTGTTTTCAAGTGTGGTCGTCGCCTGCCCGGGCAGCGGCAGTTCGATGCCTTTTTCCGAAAAGACTTCGTTTGTACAGCGCAGAAACGGCAGCATCCTGCCATAGCCCAAGTAGTCGGCTGCCTGATACACAATTTCCTTTATCTCGACCGGCGTCAGGCCGCCGTCCAGTGCATTCGGCAGCATTTCCCGGTACGCGTCCACGCCGCCGCAGCCGATAAGCGCCGCTAAGATTGCCATATAGCGTGTTTTTTCCGGAAGCTGCTGCCCTTCTTCGTTCGGCACTTCTTGAAACGCAAAATATGCAAAGCGCTCTGCAAATTCGGGGTCCGTTTTCTGAAAATCCATTTTCATGCTCCTTTCAGATGCTTTGATTCCCCGTGGACCACACATTCGCTTCCTTTGCGGCGGCGGGGGTGTTCTGCGCCATAACGCCCACCAAATTGTGCGGAACATAGGGCTCCTCCAAATAAGCAATTTCGTCCGTGTTTAATGCCAGCTGCGTTGCTTTGGCCGCACCCTCAATGTGATGCAGCTTCGTTGCGCCCACAACAGGCGCCGTAACCTTTGTCAAAAGCCATGCAAGGGAGATCTCCGTCATAGACACGCCGTGCCTGTCGGCAAGCTCGGCAACCCGGTCCACAATCACGCCGTCCTGCTTAGCGGTGGCGTCGTATTTCAAATGCGCATAGCTGTCCTCCTCCAGACGCTTGGAGGTTTCGCCCGGGCGTTTGGACAGCCGCCCGCCCGCAAGGGCGCTGTACGGGGTCATTGCGATGGTATCCTCCGCGCACAGCTTCGCCATTTCCCGCTCCTCCTCCCGGAAAAGCAGGTTGTAATGCCCCTGCACCGAAATGAATTTTGCAAAGCCCTCTTTTTCGGCAAGGGCGTTCGCCTTGGCAAGCTGGTACGCAAAGCAGTTGGAAATGCCGATATGCCGCGCCTTTCCCGCTTTTACCGCACGGTTCAGCCCCTCCATAATGTCGTAAAGCGGCGTGGCGTAGTCCCACATATGGTAAATGTATAAATCCACATAGTCCGTTCCGAGGTTTTCAAGGCTTTTATCCAGCATCTTTTCAATGTGCCGCTGCCCCGTGACGCCCGCTTCGATTTCCGCCGCCGTGCGCGGCAGGAATTTTGTTGCGATCACGACATCCTCACGCTTTGCGTAATCCCTGATCGCCCTGCCGAGATATTGTTCGCTTGTGCCGCTTTGATAGGCAATCGCCGTATCAAAGAAGTTTACGCCGAGCTCCAAGCCCCTTTTTATGATTGCACGGGAATGTGCTTCGTCCACCGTCCAGGTATGCTGCCCGTTTTTTGCGTCGCCGAAGCCCATACAGCCCATGCAGATACGGGATACCTGCAAATCGGAATTGCCCAGTTTTGTGTACTGCATTCTGCTCTCCTCCTTGCGTTTTTTCACCGGAACAGGCTTTGTATAGCCTGCGCCTATTTCTGTAAATCTTCTTTTCCCTTTTGCATTTCAAATCGAAGATAATCCAAACGGTCCAGCTGTTTTTCCTTAAAATGGATTTCGTCAAGCGTAGCGTCCCGCTTGTCGCCCAGCATTTTTAACCGTTCTTTTTCCGTGGCTTTTCCCTGCAAAAGAAGTTCCATATATTCTTCAACTTCGTGCTTGGTAAAGCCCACATCATGCAGCGTCATAATGGTACTTAACCGTTCAATATCGCTGTCGTCATACTGCCACGAGCCCATTCCCTTTTTGACTTCCCCGCACAAGCCCCAGCTTTCGTATTCCCGCAAAATCGGAATGGGGATTTTATATTTTTCGCTTGCCTCCTGAATGGTCATCCGCAGCTCCTCTTTTTGTAAAAAATAAAGGCGTTCTCTTTTCGGAACACCTTTAGTATAGTTCAATTTGTTGTCCATGTCTAATGCTTATAATTTATCTTTAGATATGCTTTTGATGTATTGCTTTGCAAAGTCCAGAAAGGCGGTTGCCGCAGCGGAAAACATCTGCTCCTTTTTCCAGGCCAGCGCGGTATCGTTGGTCAGCGCCGGGGAAAAGGGGATAAACCGCAGGCCGTCATACCGGCAGTGCAGGCGAATACAGATAACCGCCCCGATATTGCTTTGCGCTAACATAGCCTCGTTGTAAAGCAAATTGCCTTTTGCAAGAATCCGGACCTGCGGCGCCTTGTCTCCCAGCCACTTGGCGACATTGCTTTCCAGAAAATTGCCTATCGTGGAAATCAAGGGAAGCCCGACAAGGTCCTGCGGCCGGAGAAACTCGTTGTTTGCAAGCGGGGAATCCTCGCGCACCAGCGCGCCCCACTGCTCTTTTACGGGCATCATCACAAAGTCATATTTCCGGATATCAATCGGTTCGGATATCAGCCCCACGTCCAGAAGCCCTCTTTCCATGCGCTCCCGGATATTTTCGGCGTTGCCGCTGTATATCTCGAACCGCACCAGCGGGTGCTTTTCCTGAAACCGCGCAATGCAGTCGGTCAAAATGCGCGTAGATAAAAACTCCCCGCTGCCAATAGAAAGGACGCCCTCCAGGCTTTCCTCGCCCCGCAGAAAATCCCGTTTGGTCTTATCCGCCAGCGATACAATCTCCTGCGCCCGGCGTTTGAGCATCATGCCGTCCTGTGTCAACACGATATGGTGGTTGCTGCGCACAAACAGCTTTACGCCGAGCTCCTGCTCCAAATCGGCAATCTGCCGCGATAAAGTGGGCTGCGTCACATGCAGCTGCTCCGCCGCCTTTGTGAAATTTTCTTCCCTGGCAATCGCCAAAAAATAATGCAGCACCCGCAGTTCCATAGGCTCACCTCGGTAGCAGTATAGCAGATATTGTTTCAATTTACAACATATCTGCATTTTAGATATGCTTTTTTTGCATACTGTGCAAGCCCACCGGGCTTCCGAAAAAGCGGCGTCCCAAAAGCGGGCGCCGCTTTTCATTTGCTGTTGTCCGGCACGGCGGAGGCTGTCTTGCCGGGCGTCTTGTGCGGAATCATAACGGTCACAGCAAATCTTTTCTGCGCCGCGTCATAATTCCAATCAAAATCGCCGTGATACGTCTTGAGCGCCCTGGCGACGCTTTTCATGCCGAGCCCATGCTGCCGGTCGTCCGTCTTCGTTGTGCGAAGGTGGCCGCCGCGCGTACGCGGCGGGGTGTCGCAGCTGTTGTATATGGTCAAAATGTCGGCGTCGTTTTTGTGGCCGGTCGACAGCTCCACCGTCTTTTCCGCCGAGACTTGCGCCGCCTCCAGCGCGTTGTCCAGCAGGTTGTCTAAAATCGCGACCAGGTCGTAATCCGCCACATGCGAAAAATTCGCAAGCCGCGTGTCCAAGCAAAACGACAGCCCCATAAGCGAACATTCCGCGGCATATTTGCTGCAAATGATGTCCAGCATCCGGTTCCCGCTGTGCCCGACGCGGCTGTAATCGTACAGGCGCGCCGACAGCCTGTTCAAATACTCCTCCATCTGCGGGTCCGTATTCAGCTCCCGCATCGCCGCCAAATGGTTTTTCGCGTCGTGCGCGTACAGCATCAGGTCCTCGTTCTGCTTTTCCAAAATCTTATAGTAATGCCGGTCGGTTTCAATCTTCTGCACCTGCTGCTTCAAAGAAAAAAGCGTCGCCTCGCGCTCGACCGCTTTTTGATACGACAAAAACAGAAACGCCGTTGAAAACAGCAGCACCAGGCTCAAAACCCCAAACGCCGCCAGATAGCCGCCCGTGACCCCGTACTGCATATAGACGTTGCCGAACAGCACAAGCACCGCGACGACCGCCAGCGGATAGAAGTAAAAGGATTTTGGGAACCGGAAAGCCACCTTTTCGCGGCTGATGACGCGCGAAAGCAGCACGCAAATCACGAAATACAGCATTTTCCCAATGCCGCCCGCCAGCACCAGCAGCGACAGCTTGTCGTTGTAGGCGGTCATTTCCGTGTCGGTAAAAAGGGAGGTCAGCGTCAGCCCGATAAACTCCGTCGAGACGACCAGCGCGTCCAGAATCGCCGCGCAAAACGCAGCCTTCGGCCAGCGGATGTCGAACAGCAGCGCGCCGTAGAGCATGTTGGACAGGAAAAAATAGATTCCGTTAAGCCAGATGATATTGTCCAGCAAAATGTTGAGCGCCGCCCCGAACAAAAACAGCGCTGCGCCGACGGTCCAGCACACCCACGTCTTTTGCCGGCGCTCGCCCTGCTGGGAAAAGAAAATGTAGGAAATCAAAAGCTCAAACAGGCATACGCAGACAAGAAACAGGTTATACACCCCCGGCTCACCTCCTTTGCAGGTACAAAAACCAGTGCTTGCGGAACACGGCCTGCCGGCGGGAGGCGATGGGGATGCGGTACGCGCCCTGGACGCACAGCGCCTGATAGCTGTATTCGGTCACATAATGCAGGTTGACAAGATAGCTTTTGTGGACCGGGTAGAAAAAGGTCTTGGGCAGGCGTTCGCACCATTCGTCAATATTGCCGCGCGTCACATATTCCGCGTCGAGCGTCTGCACATAGGTCCGGCGGTTCTCCGTTTTGACAAACAGAATATCGTCTGCAAATACCCGCAGATACCGCCCCTCGCTGCGCAGGAAAACATCCACGCTGCTTTTGTCGATGTGCTCCATCGCGCGGTCCAGCCCCGCGTACAGCCGCTGCTCGTCAAACGGCTTTTCAAAAAAGCGGAACACATGCAGGTCCATCGCCGCGTCCAGATACGCGTCATAGGCCGTGACCAGGAAAATCACGACGCGGTCGTTTCGCTGCTTGAGCCGTTTGGCAATTTCAATCCCGCCGACCGGTTCCATTTCCACGTCCAAAAACGCCAGGTCGTACAGGCGTTCGTCCGCAGCCGCCGCAGCCGAATCCGTCGTCGCAACAAATTCGGCGCCAACACCGTGCCGGCGCATATACTGCCCGACGTACCGCTGCAGCCGCTCGACGCAGTCGCGCGCGTCGTCGCAAATCAGGATGCGCAAAACCGGTCCTCTCCTTTCGCCGCCGACTGCCCCGACGGCTTTTCCTGCTGCCCATTTTATCAAAAAAGGCGAAAATTGTAAATATCCGCCGTCTCTCCCCTGCCTCAATGCGGACAACTGCAAAATTTTATAAAAAGCGGTTGCAAATCTCGTAAAAATGTGATATTTTATCACTAAAGGAGGTGGTTTGATGAAGCTCATGCAGACGGCTTTGGCCAAGCAGATGAAAAAGCGCGTGGAAAAGACCCTGCGCGCCGATGCGAACAGCACATCCTGCGTCGTGATCTATCAGCCCAAAGCCCCCGCCGCGCTGAAGCAATTCAGCAAGGTGAAATGATCGGCAAATTCGCCGATCGCCTGGCGGTCGTCCTGGTCCGTCACAACGTGATTGACCGGGACGACACGGCGCTGTATGCGTATGGCATACACATCCTGCTGACCAATCTGCTGTTTCTGGCCGTCACCTGCTGCGCGGGCGCGGCGATGCGGGTATTTTGGCAAAGCCTGCTGTTTTACGGCGTGTTTCGCCTATTGCGGCGGTATGCCGGCGGGTACCACGCCGCTACCGAGCTGCGCTGCACCCTGCTTTCGACCGGGGCGATTGTGCTCTGCCTTGGCGGCGTACGGCTGCTCGGAGAAGCGCCGGCGCACCCGCTCTGGCTGCTTTTTGCCGCCGGGGCGAGTCTCTGCATTGCTTGTCTTGCGCCGCTGGACACGCCGGCAAAGCCCCTGGAAAAGACAGAGCGCCGCTGCTTTCGGCGGCGGGCGCTTTTCTGCCTTTTCCTGACGGACGCAGCCTATGCGGCTGCGCTGCTGTTCGGGCAGATGCGCGTCTGTGCGCCGCTCGGCTTTGCAATGGGGCTGGAAGCGGTTTTGCTGGCCGCCGGGAAATGGCAGGCGCTGCACGCGGCGCGGCGCAAAAACAGGTCTTAACCAGGCAAAAGCACGGCTGCAGAGACTGCGGCCGTATTTTTGCGCCCGACTAAGCGCACAAGTCCGGGAAAGCAGTTGTTTTTTTGCCGGAAGTATGCTATATTGAATTTTGTAAAGCTGGACGCGGCACAGGCTTTGCCGCGTCCTTTTGCACTTTGAAAACCGCAGTTAGGGAGGAGATTGGATGGATTTCAAATCAGACGTATTTATGTACGCGCTGGGATTCGGCATCGTGGCGTTCGTCATTGCGCAGTCGGTGTTTTTCCTGGTGCGCGCATGGAAGCGCGCAAAGGCGCTGGGTCTGGATACGTCGTCGCTCAAAAAGACCGTGTCGTCGAGCGCGCTGTTCACCGTTGCGCCGGCGCTCGCCATTTTGGCGACCGTGCTGACGCTGTCGGGGGCGCTGGGGCTTGTGCTGCCGTGGATTCGCCTGACGGTCATCGGCGCGATTACCTACGAGGTGCCCGCCGCGGAGGCCGCCATTGACGCGTTCGGCAACACCGCCGGCCTTTCGCAGGAGGTCACGGACCCGGCGATGTTCTCGGCCGTTGCCTGGGTCATGACGCTCGGGAGCATCATGCCGCTGATTCTGGTTCCGTTTTTGCTTAAGAAAATCCAGAAGGGCATGAGCAAGGCAGTCGCCAAAAACGGCAAGTGGGCGGACGTCATGTCTGCCGCGGCGTTTATCGGACTGATTTCCGCCTTTATCGGCCGCGCCATTGCGGGGAAAGGCGAAGAAAGCATCGTCGGCGACGGCGCGGGCGTGCTGTCCATCTGCGCGCTTGTTTCCTCCATGATTTTCATGCTGATTCTGCAAAGCATCGCCAACCGGTTCAACATCAAATGGCTGCAGCCGTTCGCCATGCCGTTTTCGATGCTTTTGGCCATGGGCGTCGTGATGCTGGTCGCGCAGGTTCTGCCGCCGGAAATCGCGTTCTTCGAGTGGCGCGGGTAAGGAGGGGCAACGATGAAACAGAGAACCTATGAAAGCAGCGTCCATTTTTACGGCATCCTTTGGGACATTGCGGCGCTGGCGGTCTTTTTGATGCTGCCCGTGTGCATTTGCCTGCACCTCGGCGTTTGGCCGGAGGCGAAATATGTGTTCGAGGGCCTTTTGCCCGTCGCGCTGCTGTTTTACCCGACCTCCGTCATTGAGGTCTTTACCTACACGCCCCTGCTCGGCGCGGGCGGCACCTACCTGAGCTTTGTAACCGGCAACATCACGAACCTCAAGCTGCCCTGCGGCCTGAACGCGATGGAAAACGTCGGCGTGCGCGCCAACAGCGAGGAGGGCGAGGTTATTTCGACCATCGCCATTGCGACCTCGTCCATTGTGACGACCCTGATTATCGCCGTGGGCGTCGTCGCGTTCAGCCCGCTGCTGCCGTATCTCACGGATGACAGCTCGCCGTTTGCGCCCGCCTTTGACCAGGTCGTGCCGGCGCTGTTCGGGGCTTTGGGCATCAGCTACTTCATGAAGCACTGGAAGCTGGCGTTTGTGCCGATTGCCGCAATTGTCATTCTGCTGTTGTTCAACGGCACCGTTTCGACCGGCGTGCTCATCCCCGTTGGCGTGGTCGTCTCGATGCTCTCGGCGCACCTGATGTACAAAAAAGGCTGGGTCGGAAAATAAACCCGGACAAACGAAAAGCGCGGACCATGCGGTCCGCGCTTTTTTCTTTCTTTACTGCTTTGCGCCGTTGTCAAACATTTCCAGCGCCTTGACGCTTGCGGCGAAGCACCCGGCAAGGCCCTCCAGATTCATGTTGTCATAGGTGTCGCGGCGGGTGTGGTAGTAATCCTCGAGCTTGTGATTGAGGCCCGTAATGCCCGTTGCGCGGAAGCCCGCCTGTGCGAACGCCGCCGAGTCGGTCGCCCCGCCGAGCGGCGGGACCCAGCCCTTTTTGCAGGGCACGCCGGCCGCGGCCGCCGCCTCCATAAAGAGGTCGGAAACGTCCTTGTCGGCCTTGACCGCGCCGTTTAAGTCGCGGTAGTTGGTCATCAGGTATTTCGGGTCGTGGATGGTATCGTACGAGATAATAAAGGTCGGAACGTCGTCAAATTCCCCTTTGTGCTGTTCGCACCACGCTTTTGCACCGCGCAGACCCGCTTCCTCCGAGCCGGACAGGATAACGCCGATTTCGGTGTTCTCAAACGTGACGCCCGCGTCCTCAAGCTCCTTCAAAATGGCAATGCCCATATAGCAGCCGGAAAGGTTGTCGTTTGCGCCGTCCACCACGCGGTGCGCGTTGCGCATCCAGTACAGGCCCACAAGGAACGGTACGAACAAAAGGCCCCAAAGCCCCGCGACGCAAAGCGGCGAATCCGTCGTCAGAACGTTTGCGCCGAAGCCGTTTTGCACAAGGGCGATGATGGAAAGCACCAGGTAATAGACCGCGCCGATGCCGCAAATCACGGCATGGCCCTCAAAGCCGACGCCGCCAAGCTTATAGTTGACGGGCCACTCCCAGGCAGCGTCCGGGTGGCCGTTGAAAAAGATGCGGCGCTTGACTTCGCCCGTGCACTTCTTGACGGCCGTTACATTGTGGCCGGTTTTTTCGGGGAAGCAGCGGTCAATGAATTTTTTGTAGAGGCCGAACTGCAGGAAAACAACCAACAGCCCTGCAAGGATCAGCAGAACGGAAAGAACGGGAAGCACGAAGAACAGCGGAATTGCCAGCAGCACGAACGTGACCGTAAAATACAGCCAGCCGAAAAACGAGCCGGGATTCTCCTGGAAGGATTCCACGTCGGCGCGTTCGCAGCCGCACTGCTCCTTTAAGACCTTCGCCATATACTCGCAGGCCTGTTTTTCCCCCACGGAGCCGGGGTCGCGCTTTTCAAAGGTTTTGCAGATATGGGTAATCTCATCCACCATATACTGCGCGGCATGCTGCTTTTTGTCGATGATGTGTTGCAGATCCATACGGGTTCCCCTTTTCTTATATAGGATATATAAACCTTAGCATATCGGCGTTTGCAAAATCTGAATTATCTATGAATATAATATGAACAAATTATGAATAATAGACTGTGTTCAACAATCTCTCCCGGGAATGCCGGGAAATCGCTATGCCGGGGGCGCCGCGTATGCTGCCGCCGGCAAAAAGCCGCAGCGCCCGCCGGGGCGGCCAAAGCCGTTCCCCTGCGGGCGCTGTTTTGTACGATTACTGCTCGGTTGGTTCCTGTGCGTCCGGCTTTTTCCGACGGTGGATAATAAACCGGTTGCACGGGTACGTCCAGATGGTCGGAATCAGCATGCAGACGACTTTGATAACCAGGTCCCAGAGGTTGCCGGTCAACGCGTGCGCCTGCGCGAAGGTGGTGACGGCCGAGCCGATCCAGCCGTTGGCAAAAACGGTAAAGACCACCATAACCAGATACAGCAGCATGCTCACGGTCGGGTTCGCGTCCGCCTTGAACGTGATTTTGCGGTTGAGGATAAACGCAATCCCGTAGCCGATTGCCGTTGAAATCAGGTAGGTGTACAAATACCCCTTCGACGTGATGCCGAGCATTTGCAGCGTCGGGTTCGTAATCGCCTCGGCCGTCAGGGACTGGAACACGAAATTGAGCAGCAGCATATGCACCACCAGCTCAATGACCGAGGACCCGCCGCTTGCAAAGGCAAATTTAATGAATTTCCAAAGCTCGGCGTGCTTCCGGGTGAACCGCGCAAACGCGCTCTGTTTCTTTTGCTCCGCCATACCTTGCTCCTTTCTGCGCCTTACAGGAACTTCGCCAATAGGACAATCAGCAGCACGACCGCAGCCACCGCGCCGACAGCCTTGAGAATCATCGGAATCGCGGCGTCCACCGTAGCGGGCGCCTTGCTGGTCAGATAGTCGAACACCGGGCGCGCGACCTTGGTGCCGACCAGCTCTTCAAACGTGCGCGTATATGTTTCATACCGGGTCGGGTCGCTTTCATGCAGGACAACACAGCGCACACCGCGCTTGGTGCGGTTGCCGTAGGCATTGAAGCCGGACGACTGGGTAAAGCCGAGGTCGATGTTTTTATACCGCCCGACAAAGCTGTTTTTGTGGTCGTGCCCGACAAAGACCGCCAGCACGTCGCCCTTTTCCGAAAGCGCGTCGAACTCCCCGTTGTTTTTGTCGGGGATGGAGGGGGGCTCGAGCAGAACGCCGCCCGGCGCGCAGGTTTCGCCGAGCTTGTAAAACTCGTGCTTGTGCGTGCGGAACGCCTCAATGGCGCCCTTTTCGCTCTTTTTGACGCGCCGCAGAACGTGGTAATACTCCGGCAGCGGAATGTGCTGGAACACTATGGAGGGAACGTAATCCCCCGCTTTTTCGCGCAGGGCGTCGCGGGTCTTTTTGTACCAGGCAAGGATGCGCGGGTCAAACGCTTCGTAGCCGCCGCCCTTTGCGTCGGTGCCGCTGTCAAAGAGATACAGGTTGAAAACCGGCCGCCCGCTGCCGTCCGCGCTTTCAATCGGGACGTTGTAAGTCCCGCCGCACGCGCCCGCCTCGGCCAGCTCGCCGACGCAGGTCGGGTACTTTTTATAAATGTGCATGAACTGGTCGCGGTTGGAAATGCCGACCTGGCGGTCGTGGTTGCCGAAGGTCACGGCAAAGGGGATATTCCGGCTCGTGACGGGCTTCAAAAGCTTGTCAATCGTTTCCGAAACCGCGGCTTCGAGCGCCGCGCCCTTGCCCGTATAGGTCACGCCGTAGCCCTTAATCTGGTCGCCGGTGTAGACGACCAGGTCCGGCTGCTCCGCCGCTATGGCCGCTTCGAGCAGCGCAAGCGTGTCGGGCGACACGGCGGGGACCTCCTGCATATCGGTGATTTGCATAATCTTGAACGTACCGTCCGGACGAAAACGCATACAACGTACCTCCCGAAGTTTCGTCAATTTGTATTGTAGCAAACACACCGGCCGCTGTCAACGCACGGCGCGGGAACCGGCAAAAATCGATAAAGCGCCGAAATTGCGGCAAAATTGCGCCTGCCGCGGACAGGGCGGCGGACAGTCCAACGAAATTCGTTCAAATTGACCTCAACCTGCCGGCCGTTTGGCAAAGCGCACGCTGTGCGGGCCTGCCGAAAAAATCTTCGTTTCTTTTTGCCGCGACCCCTTGATTTTTCAAAACCGCTACTATATAATAATTTGTGTCACACTTCGTTCGTCGAGCTGGCGCGGGGTGTGTTTTTCTTTTTAGGAAATCTGGATGGCGGGAGTTAAGAAACGTGAAGATCGGGTTTGACAACGACAAATATCTGAAAATGCAGTCGGCGCACATCCGCGAGCGCATTGCTTCGTTCGGCGGCAAGCTGTATCTGGAATTCGGCGGCAAGCTGTTCGACGACTACCACGCGTCGCGCGTGCTGCCGGGCTTTTTGCCGGACAGCAAGCTGAAGATGCTGCTGGAGCTGCGCGAGGACATGGAAATCATCATCGCCATCAACGCCAATGACATCGAAAAAAGCAAGGTGCGCGGCGACATCGGCATCACCTATGAGCAGGACATCCTGCGGCTGATGGACGTGTACAATTCGCTCGGGCTTTCCGTGTGCGGCGTGGTCATGACGCAGTATGCCGCCCAGCCGTCGGCCGCGGCGTTTGAAAAGCGGCTGCAAAAGCTCGGCGTGCGCGTGTTCCGCCACTATCCGATTGAGGGGTACCCGGCCAACATCCCGCTCATTGTCAGCGACGACGGCTTTGGCAAAAACGATTTCATTGACACCACGCGCTCCCTGGTCGTTGTGACCGCCCCGGGTCCCGGCAGCGGGAAAATGGCGGTCTGCCTGTCGCAGCTTTACCACGAGCACCGGCGCGGCGTGCGCGCGGGCTACGCGAAATTTGAGACGTTCCCGGTGTGGAACCTGCCCTTAAAGCACCCGGTAAACCTGGCGTATGAGGCGGCGACGACCGACCTGAACGACGTCAACATGATTGACCCGTTCCATTTGGAGGCCTACGGGAAAACCGCCGTCAACTACAACCGCGACATTGAAATCTTCCCGGTGCTCAACACCATTTTTGAGCGCATTTTCGGCACGTCGCCGTACAAGTCCCCCACCGACATGGGCGTCAACATGGCGGGCTGCTGCATCATCGACGACGACGTGGTGTGCGAAGCCTCCAAGCAGGAGGTCATCCGCCGCTACTACAAGGCGCTTGTCGCCGCGAAAAAGGGCGAAAACGTCGCGCAGGAGATTTTGTCCTTGGAGCTGCTCTTAAAGCAGCTGAGCATTACGCCGACCTACCGCCGGTGCGTGCAGCCCGCGCTCGACCTTGCGGAGAAAACCGGCGCGCCCGCCGCCGCCATGGAGCTGCCGGACGGCCGAATCGTCACGGGGAAGACAAGTCCCCTGCTCGGCGCGGCCAGCGCGATGCTCTTAAATGCGCTCAAGGCGCTTGCGGGCATCAATCCGGAAATCGACCTGATTTCCCCGGTCGTTATCGAACCGATACAGGATTTGAAGGTCAACCACCTGGGCAGCAAAAACCCGCGGCTGCACACCGACGAGGTGCTGCTTGCGCTTTCCATTTCCGCCGCGACAAGCCCCATTGCCGAACACGCCATGCAGGCGCTGGAAAATCTGCGCGGCTGCGATATGCACTCCACGGTCATTTTGTCGGACGCGGATATGAGCACCTGCGCAAAGCTCGGCGTGCAGGTCACAAGCGAGCCCATGCGGCAGACAAAGGCGCTTTACTATAAATAAGCCCGATAAATACAGAAACGCGCGACGGAAAACCGTCGCGCGTTTGTTTTTGTTACAGTTCAAAATCCGTTTTGGAAAAGGCGGGCGGCTTTTGCCGACGCGGCGGCTGCCGCTTCAAAATGTCGTACCGGTATTTCCGGCAGCTGCCCTCGGGGGATACGACGCCGCGTTTTTTGCACAGCACGCTGGTTTGGTCCGCAGAAAGCGAGCCGAATTTACAATAGGCGCATTTCGGCGCAATCCCATTTTCCCCGTGGTCACGGAACATTGCGTTTTCCTCCCCGTTTGTTTTCGCCTGTATTGTAGCACACTTTCCGGTTCGGTTCAACCTCCAGAATCAAAAGCACCGCCGAAAGCACCAGCATGACAAAGGCCGGTGCGGAAACGGAATAGGCGGCGGCAAGCGGTTCCCCCGTCTGCGACGCGGCGCTGACCTCGCACGGGAACAGCCGCAAAAGCACGGCGCAAAACCCGGCGCAAAGCACGGCGGACCCGACGCGCGCGGCGAAAAAAGCGGAAAGGCGCACGCCGCAGCTTTCCAGATACGGCAGCACCTGGCAGTGAACCGCAAACCCGCCGAACGAGAGCAGCGCCGCCACCGCCGGGAGGGGCAGGACCTGCGCCGCGTCGCGCACGCCGGTGGTGATTTCCAAAAAGCAGCTGCAAAAAAGTTCGGCGCCCGCCGGCAGCGGGAGCTTTCCGATACAGGCCGCAACCGCGGAAAACAGCACGACCCAGGCGCAGATTTGCACCATGGCCTGCGACGCGCTTTTCACCGCCGCATCCAGCGCGCGCAGCGGGGAACAAAGCCGCACCACGCCGCGCACATTCTGCCGTTCGGGCGCAGCTTCGCCGCAAAACCGCGCGATGCAGCCGAGCAGCACGCCCGAAATAAGCGCTGCAAGGCAGACGCTTGCGTACAAAAGCACCCCGATGTGCAGGCTGCGGTACACGCCCTCGCCAACCGCGGAGAGCACAAACGCCGGACCCGGCGCCATACAAAACAGGCACATGCGTTTCGCCTGCGGCGCGGTCAAGCGCTTTTCCGCATACAGCTGCGCGGTCATGCTCGCCCCGACCGGGAAGCCGCCGACAAGCGCCATCAAAACGACCCCCGCGCTTTCCCCGGGCAAATAGAACCCGTGCCGCGCCGCGCGGTGCATCAGCCTGCCGAAAAGCTGCAAAAGCCCGGAGCCGAGCAAAAAGGAGGAAACGGTAAGAAAAGGGAACAGCGCGGGCAGCACCAGCGTCGCGCAAAGAGAAAGCCCCGTCTGCACGCCGGCCGCGCAGGCGTCCGGATAGCTTAGCAGTCCCGCGCAGGCCGCCAAAAGCATGGCGCCGGACAGCAAAGCGCGCCGCCACGGCCGTTTGGTTTGGGCGTTCACCGTAAGGCCCCCTTTCGTCATCAAACTATATGCGCGCGCATACTGTTCTATGTGCCGCCTTAGCGGCCAAAGGAGGAACCGCCATGCGCAAGCGCCGCGAATCGCCGGCAAAAAGGCGGGATTTTGTGGAGCAGGCGCTTGACCTGCCGGAAATCCTGCACGCCAACGTCCCGCACCTGGAGCTTCAGGGCAACCGGGAGCTTTCCGTGGACGGCTGCAAGGGCCTTTTGGAATACACGGAAGAGCGCATCCGCCTGCACGCGGGGTCGCTGCTTTTGACCGTGCACGGCGCTTCGCTGTGCATCCAAATGTATTCCGAATCGCAGACTGTCCTCACAGGGGACATTCAGGAGATTACCATGGAACGCGTGGCTGCCGCTGAGAGCCGCGATGGGAGGAAAAACGGGTGTTGATTGTCAGAATGGTGCGTTGGCTGCTCGGTTATGTCACCTTTTTGGGGACGGGCGGGTTCCCCGAGCGGTTCGTCAACCTCTGCGTGCAGCAGCGCATCCCGCTGTGGGACCTGCGCCGCACCGGGAAGACGCTGCAGGGCTGCACAACCGTCCGCGGCTATAAGCGCATCCGTTCCGTTGTCCGGCGCAGCGGCGTGCGCGTGCACATATCGCGCCGGCACGGGCTGCCGTTTTGGGCGGCAAAGCACCGAAGGCGCGCCGGTCTTGCCGTCGGGCTTTTGGCCGCGGCCGCCGTTATTGCCTGTCTGTCCACGCGGGTGTGGACCGTCGGGGTGACCGGCAACGTGCAAATCCCGCAGGAAACCATCCTGGAGGCTGCCGAGGCGCTTGGCGTTCGCGTCGGCGCGCGCCGCAGCGCGCTGGACGCCCCCGCGCTTGCCGAAGCGCTTTTGGACCGCCTCCCGGCGCTCTCGTGGGCCGCGGTCAATATCGACGCCTGCCGCGCCGTCATAGAGGTGCGGGAGGGCACGCCCGCGCCCGAAATCGTGGACACGCAAACGCCGCGGAACATTGTTGCCGCCGAGGACGGCGTTCTGACGAAGGTCGAGGTCTTTTCCGGCACGGCGCCCGAGGGAATTGCGGCGGGGTCGGCCGTGGCGGCGGGGGACCTGCTGATTGCCGGCGTTGTGGAGCACGCCGACGGTTCCCAAACGCTCTGCGCCGCGCAGGGCAACGCCTATGCCGAACTCACGCGCACGCTCGCCTTCACCTTTCCCGAAACGCCGTTTTGCAAGCTGGGCGCCGCCGCCGAACGGTACCGCCTGTTCTTTTTCGGTCTCTACATTCCCTTGGGCTTTTCGCCCGGAGAAACCGTCTTTACGGTGGAACGGTACCTGGCGAACGACGACGTCGTGCTGCCCGTCGGGCTTGCGCGGGACCGCGCCGAGGTCTACAGCGAGCCGTACACGCCGGAAAGCCGCGCGCTGCGAGCCCGGTATGTGGCCGCCGAATTTGCCGCCGCGTGCGACGCGCTTTGGTCAAAGGGCGTGGTGCTGGGGGCTGATTTGACCTTTTCGCTGGACGCAAAAGCGCCGCAAATCATCGGAACTGTACGATATGAAAAAGAAATTGGAAGAGAACAGCAAATTTTTGTAGAAAAAATTAGTGACTAATCACAAAATCTGTGATATAATATATTAAAATTAAACAGAATTTTTCGGGAGGGATTTTTTGTTCGAACAGGTCATCAATGTGGACCGCATGGAACAGGCGGTCAGTCTGTTCGGGAGCTTTGACGAAAATATCCGCCAAATCGAAGAGACGTTTTCCGTCCGCGTTATCAGCCGCGGTTCCGATATCAAGGTCAGCGGCGAAGCCGAAAACGTCGCCAAGGCGACGCGTGCGATTGAGGGGCTTTTGACGCTCATCAACAAAGGCGAAGCGCTTTCCGAACAAAATGTGCGCTATGTGCTTTCCCTTGTAAACGAGGGCGCGCAGGACAAGCTCGCCGACATGGTCAGCGACTGCATCTGCATCACGGCAAAGGGCAAGCCCGTCAAGCCGAAAACGCTCGGGCAGAAGCGCTATGTGGAGGCCATCCGGCAAAACACCGTGACGCTCGGCGCGGGGCCCGCGGGAACGGGCAAAACGTATCTTGCCGTCGCGATGGCGGTCACGGCGTTTCGCGCCAAGGAGATTAACCGTATTATTTTGACGCGCCCGGCCGTGGAGGCCGGTGAAAAGCTCGGCTTTTTGCCCGGCGACCTGCAGCAAAAGGTGGACCCGTATCTGCGGCCGCTGTACGACGCGCTGTTTGACATGCTCGGCGCGGAGACCTTTCAGCGCTACCAGGAGCGCGGGAGCATTGAGGTCGCGCCGCTCGCCTATATGCGCGGGCGCACGCTCGACGACAGCTTCATTATTTTGGACGAGGCGCAGAACACCACCCGCGAACAGATGAAAATGTTTTTGACGCGCCTGGGCTTCAACTCGAAAATGGTTGTAACCGGCGACGTGACGCAAATCGACCTGCCCGACGGGAAAAAGTCGGGGCTTTTGCAGGCGATGCGCATCCTCAAGCATATTCCGGACATTTCCGTTTGCCGCTTCACGGAAAAAGACGTGGTGCGGCACCGGCTTGTACAAGACATCATCAAAGCCTATGAAAAAAGCGAGGAGGCAAAAAAATGACGGACAAAATCAAGGTCATCATCTCCAACGAACAAAAGACGGTCAAAATCCCGACCGGCGTGCGCATGCTGGTGCGCCGCTGCTGCCACGCCGTGCTTGTGCAGGAAAACTTTGAGGGCTCGGCGGAAATCAGCGTGACGTTTGTGGACGACGAACAAATCCGCGCGCTCAACCAGAAGCACCGCAATATAGACAAGCCCACCGACGTGCTGTCTTTCCCGCTCGGGGAAAACGGCAAGTACGACGTGAATCCCGAAACCGGCGCGCAGATGCTCGGCGACATTGTCATTTCCATGGAAACCGCCGTGCGGCAGGCGGAGGAATACGGCCATCCGCTGCAGCGGGAGGTCGCTTTCCTCACCGTACACTCCATGCTGCACCTGCTCGGCTACGACCATGTAAACGGCGGGCTGGAGGCCGTACATATGCGCGAAAAGGAAGAAGCCGTGCTCACGCAGCTCGGCCTTAAGCGCAACGGCAGCTATTACTTTGACGGCGAATAAGGCATGAAGAGCCTGTTTTTGAGCTTTGGCTACGCCTTTCGCGGCGTGTTTCGGACGCTCGCGGAGGAACGCAACATGCGCATCCACCTTGTGTGCATGGTTTATATGTATACCTATCTTGCCGTCTATGACTTTTTTGCGGTGACGCGCACGCAGCTGGCGCTTCTGTTCCTGGCGAACGCCCTGGTCGTAGCGGCGGAGCTTGTCAACACCGCGCTGGAGCACGCGGTGGACCTTGCGGCGCAAGGGATTTGCGCGCACGCAAAGCGCGCCAAGGACGCCGCCGCCGGCGCCGTGCTTGTCTGCGCGATGTTCGCCGTAGCGGTCGGCATTGCGGTGCTCGGGCAGCGCGAAGCGTTCCGGGCGATGTTCGCCTACTACAAAGAGAACCCGTGGATGCTCTTTGTGCTGGCGCTTTCCATTGCCCTGGCGACCGTTTTTATTTTCCGCGGCTTCGGAAAGCGCTTTGCAAAACCTAAAAAGGAGGCGCAGCCGTGAACGCCCCGTCGAAAACCGCATTTATTTCCATCGTCGGGCAGGCGAACGTCGGGAAGTCCTCCCTTTTGAACCGGCTGCTCGGCGCGAAAATCGCGATTGTTTCCAACAAACCGCAGACCACCCGCACGCGCATTATGGGCGTGCTGACAACCGACGACAACGTGCAGCTCGTCTTTACCGACACGCCCGGCTTCCACCGTCCGCGTACAAAGCTCGGGGAAAAGATGGTGCAGGCCGTGTCGGACAGCATCGCGGGCGTGGACGCCTGCCTGTTCGTCTGCGAAGCAGAGGGCAAGGGGCTTTCCGACACGGAAGCGCAGCTGCTAAAAAAACTGCGCGCCGCAAACGTTCCGCTGCTGCTGGCCATCAACAAAATCGACTGCCTGCCGGACAAATCCGTCCTGGCCGCGCGCATTGCGCAGCTGGCGCCCCTTGCGGACTTTCGCGGCGTCATACCGGTCTCGGCAAAAGACGGGAACGGCTTAGACGCGCTCCTGGAGGAGCTTAAGGCCTGCGCTTATGAAAGCGCGCACTTTTTCCCCGACGACACGCTGACCGACCAGCCGGAACGGGTGCTGGCCGCGGAAATGATTCGGGAAAAGCTGCTGCGCTTGCTGTCCCACGAAATCCCGCACGGCACGGCCGTCAGCGTGGAGCGGATGCGCGAACGCGAGGACGCGGCAATTTTGGATGTGGACGCGGTCATTTACTGTGAAAAGGAGTCGCACAAGGGCATCATCATCGGCAAAGGCGGCGCGACGCTCAAAAAGGCAGCGACGCACGCAAGGCGGGACATGGAGCGCTTTTTCGGCTGCAAGGTGAATCTGCAGTGCCGCGTCAAGGTCAAGGCGGACTGGCGAAACCGGGAGGGTCTTCTGCACGAATTTGGGTTAGATTGACAGGTATGTACACGCCGCCGGCGGGGATGGTAAACGTATACCTCCCTTTGCAGAAAGCGGTGTGTGCATGGAACCGAATTACTGGGATATTTTCATAAAGAGCGGCAGCATTCAGGACTATCTTGCCTATTGCAGGCACAAGCCCCCTTTTCAAAACTGCCGCCATGAGGACGAAGCGGATGGGCCGGACGACCAGGGGATTGATTCTCAAGGAACAGAATATCGGTGAGCGCGACAAGCTTGTAACGGTCCTCACGGAAACCGAGGGCGTCCTGCGCGCGTTTGTGCGCGGCGCCAAATCCGTCAAAAGCAAAAAGCAGGCGGCGACGACGAAGTTCTGCTATGCGCAGCTTACGCTGTACGAGGGCAAGGACAGCTACGTCATTGACGACGCGGAGGCCCTTGAGCTGTTTTTTGGGCTGCGCGACGATTTGGACCGTCTTGCGCTCGGGGAGTATTTTTTGGAGCTCGGGCTTGTTTTCGCCCCGGAGGGGCAGAGCGCGCGCGACGAGCTGCGGTTGCTGCTCAATTCGCTGTATATGCTTGCCAACGGCCGAAAAGCCCCCGAAACGCTTAAGGCGATTACGGAGCTGCGCCTGCTCACGCTGGCGGGCTACGCGCCGAATCTGGTCGCCTGCGAGACCTGCGGGCGGTTTGAGTCGGACCCCATGTATTTTGACATGTCCGACGGTCTTTTATACTGCGAGGCCTGCGCGCCCGCCTCGGCGCCGTTTCCGCTTTCGCTCGGCGTTGTCAGCGCCATGCGGCACATTGTGTTTTCGGACTGGAAGCAGCTGTATGCCTTTGAAACCTCCGGCGCGGTTACGGAAGAGCTCGGCTACATAACCGAAACCTATCTGCGCGGCCATGTGGACCACCGGCTTAAGACGCTGGACTTTTACAAGCAGATTCACGCGCTGTAAGAGGAAAAGAAAACGCCCTGCGGGGCGTTTTTTTGTGCCCGGCGGGTGCGGCGGCGCATCCGTTAGGCAGAACCTCTATATTTTTACGCTTTAGAAAATATTTCTTGTGGAAATGATTGCTTTTTTTAGGGAAATACGCTATGATACGGAAAGAGGTGTACGCCATGGAAGCCCAACCGGTGCTGTCCGCGCTTGCGGACGACCTTTTTCTTTCAAAGCTGAATCTGGCCGGCACGCACGACAGTGCGACGGCCTTTTGCAATATGCGGCGCATGGCCCAATGTCAGGCGCTTTCCATTGCGGACCAGCTGCGCGCCGGCGTGCGGCTTCTGGATTTGCGCCTGTTTTATAAAAGCGGACGTTTTTTTCTGGTACACAGCCGCGCCGACTGTTTTACGGACGCGACCTGCTCGCAGCGGCTGCTGTTCGGCGACGTGTTCGCGCTGTGCCTGCGCTTTTTGGAGGAGCACCCGCGTGAAACGCTCGTGGTAAGTGTCAAATCGGACCGCAAAAAAGAGCCGGCGGACTTTTTCCCCGTCTTTTACGAACGGTTCATCCGCCCCGACCCCGACCGCTGGTTCTTGGAAAACCGTGTGCCGCGCCTTTCGGAATGCCGCGGGAAGCTGGTGCTTTTGCGCCGCTGCGAACGGCCGGCCGGGTTTGAGACGCGCAAGGCGTGCGGACTTGATTTTTCCGACTGGGAGGACCAGGGCTCGCGCAGGTACACACAGCCCGTACACATGCATTTGAACGAGCGCGTATCCGCCGACATCCAGGACCGGTACCACCTTGCGCCAACGGTGAAATGGCAGCGCGCCGCAAAGCCGTTTTTGGACTGCGCCGCGCCGAACGAAGCCCACATTTGCCTGCATTTTTTAAGCACCTGCGGCGGGTCGCATGTCCCCCGGGAAACGGCCGCGCCCGTCAACGCCGCGTTTGCCGCCTATCCCCTGCGGACCGACCGCGCGCAGGGCTGGTTTTTGCTGGATTTCATAGACCGCGCGCTGTGCGACAAAATTGCGCTTTCCAATTTCCGGTTCTGTCCGGGTTCAACTGCGGAGGTGTCCCCATGAACGACGTATTGCTCGGTATCCTGCTTGCCTTGGCCGCGCTTTTCGTGCTGCTTTTGCTGCTGTGCGGCTTTATCTTCAACCAGCTTGTCTGGCGCAAGACCCTGCAGCTGCCGAAATTTTTAGGCAAGGTCATCGCGGGCGGCGGCGTGCGGGACGACGCCTATGAAACCGCCGCCGAAGCCGCAATCCGGAACCTGTGCAGCCTGCCGCTGCAGACGCTTACCCTGACGGCGCCCGACGGCGCAAAGCTGGTCGCCCGGCTGCTCGTCCCCGAAAAGCCGAACGGCAAGGCGGTGCTCGCCTGCCACGGCGCACGCAGCGCGGGGCTTCGGGAATTTCGCTTCACCGCGCCGGACCTTTACCGCGACGGCTACATCGTGTTGATGCCCGACCACCGCGGCTGCGGCGACAGCGACGGCAAATTCATGGGATACGGCACGCACGAATCGCGCGATACATACCTTTGGGTGCGTTATCTTGAGGAGCACTTCCCCAACACGCCCATCTTCCTTTTGGGGGTTTCCATGGGCGCGGCCACCGTGATGATGATGAGCCCGCACACGGACGGTACGGCGGTGCGCGGCATTGTGGCGGACTGCGGCTACACGTCGGCCTGGGCGGAATTTTCCTACCAGCTGCACACCTCCTTTCACATGCCGGACTTCCCGCTTCTGCCGCTTTGCAACCTCTACTGCAAGGCGTTCTGCCGCTATTCGTTCCGCGACGCGTCGCCCTTAGACGCCGTCCGGCGCGCCAAGGTGCCGATTTTATTCATCCACGGCGAAGAGGACCGCTTTGTGCCGTATTTTATGATGGACGAACTGTACGACGCGTGCGCTTCCAAAAAAGAGAAGCTGTCCGTTCCCGGCGCCGTCCACGCGCGCAGCTATTACACCGCGCCGGAAATTTACCTGCAGACCATGGAAGCCTTTATGGACAAAACGCTTGAGGAGACCGTATGACCCGAACGCTGCTTTCGACCGGCGCGCACCTGCTGCGCGCAAGCGAAAAAACGAATCTGGCCATCTCCTTTTCGGTGCCCGAACGCACAAGGCGGCTCGACATCCGCTTTTCCTATGCGCCGAAAACGCTGGACGGGGAAGCCGCGCGGCCGCTTATCGAAGCGTGCTTACAGCGCGACGCGGGCGAATTTGCCGCGCAGTACCCGGACTGGACGCACTTTCTGCCGCTGAAAAATCTGGTGACGGTATCGCTCGACGACCCGAACGGGTTTCGCGGCTGCGCACACAGGCAGGACGACGTACAGGCGCATTTCCTGACGGAAAGCGCGGCATCGCCCGGCTTTTTGCCGGGAAAGCTGCCTGCCGGCACTTGGCGGGTCGTACTTAACCTGCACGCGCTGGTCACGGAAAGCTGCGACTGCACGCTGGAGGTGGAAGCGGAGGTGGACGAAGATGGAGGCTGAACGCTGGTTTGCCTGCGAGCTGCACTGCCATACCGTACACAGCGACGGAGATTTTACCGTTCCCGCGCTTTTGGACGCCGCGCGTAAGCGGCGGCTGGAGGGTTTAGCGCTGACCGACCACAACACGACCGCCGGCTGCTTGCAAGCGCGGCAGAGCCGCGACCCGGTGGTGCTCGGCGGGATGGAGTGGACGACCTATTTCGGACACATGCCGGTGCTCGACTGCGCGCGGTATGTGGATTGGCGCGACGCACGGCCCGACACCATAGACGAAAAGCTGCGCGCCGTCCGCGAAAACGGCGGCGTCTGTGGGATTGCGCACCCGTTCCAGCTCGGGACGCCGATTTGCACCGGCGGGCACTGGGACTACCGCGTGCGCGACTGGTCGCTGGTTGATTATCTGGAAATCTGGTCGGAGGGCGTGCCGCAGCAAAACGTCCCGAACCGCCGCGCCGCCCTGCTTTGGGCGTCGCTTTTGGACCGCGGTTTCCGCATTGCGCCCACCTTTGGGCGCGACTGGCACCGGCTCGCGGGCAATCTTCTGCCGAGCGCATGCACCTATCTGCGCTGTCCGGCGCCGCTGACAGCGGCCGGGATGAAGCAGGCCATAAAAGACGGGCGGACGGTCGTTTCGGCCGGACCGCTGTTCACCGTGGAAGCCGGGGCCGGGCAGACGTCCGGCGACTGTGTAAAGCCCGGGGACTTGCCGGTCCGGTTTCAGATTGACCTTTCCCGCGTGCGGGAAATGGACGAGGACCGCTTCGTCCCGCGGGAAATCCGGGTCTATACAAACGGGCTTGCCGAAGCTTTGCGCATACCGGTTTCCGGCGCGGTGCACGAAGCGCGCCTGCGCTTTGAGCCCGGCGGCTGGTACGTCGCGACGCTGTGGGGCGACACAGACAAAACGCCCGGCACGCTTATTTCGGTGTGCGCGCCGATTTATTCGGAAAACTGACGGTTCGCCGTCATCGATATAAAGGAGAGTGAACGCTTATGCAGGCTGCAGAAGCCGCAAAGGAACGCCGCTACGTCGGCGTCAAGGAAACGGTGCTGTACGGCGTTGCCAACGGCGGTCAGGTAATCGGATACAACCTGATTCGCTCGCAGCTGACGTTTTATCTGGTCACCGTATTCGGTATCCCGAGCGAGGCCGTCACACTGATGGTCTTTGTTTTGGGGCTTTGGGACGCCTTCAACGACCCGCTGATGGGCAGCATCGTCGACCGGACGCGCACACGCTACGGCAAGCTGCGCCCGTACCTGCTGTTCGTCCCGATTCCCTTGGGGATTGCGACCGTCGTCTTTTTCGGCGGGGCGGAATTTTTGTCGGGCGTGGAAAGCACCATGGCGAAAATCGTGTATATGTGGATTACCTATTTCGTCTGGGAGTTTTTCTACACCATAGGCGACATCCCGTTCTGGGGCCTTTCCGCCGCGATTTCGCCGAGCCCCGGCGACCGTTCGCGCTGCATCACCTCGGCGCGGTTTTTGTCGAGCATCATCGGCGGCGTGGTCGGGATTGCGATTCCGATTTTCATCGATTTAAGCACCGCCGGCACCATCGGCTGGGACTTAAAGCAGGTGTTCCTCTTTATGGGGACGCTGGCCGCGACGGTCGGCATGCTGCTATTCTTCTTGGGCGGGCTTAAAACCCGGGAACGCGCCGTGCAAAGCGCCGACGAGCCCAAGCTTTTGGACTGCTTCCGATTCCTTTTCAAAAACAAGCCGCTGCTGCTTATCGTCCTGTCCAACATCCTCGGCACCGTGGGCGGCATTGCGGACGTCTTTACGCAATACTACTACAAGCTCTCCTTGGGGATTGCGAGCCTGTCCATTCTGGCGGGCATTCCCGGCACGGTCATGGGCTTTTTCGCCTATCTGCTGATTCCGTGGTTTGAAAAGCGGTGGACATCGAAGCAGATTGTCATCCGCATTGCGCTGATTAAAGCCATTGTGACGACCATCATCTTCTTCCTCGGCTTCCGCAACTACACCGACCCGCGCATTATCGTTCCGCTTTTAAGCCTGCAGGGCTTCTTTACGAGCGCGGTCTCGAGCATTTCCATGGTCGTGCCGACCAAGATGGTCGGCGACACGGTCGACTACATGGAGTGGAAAACCGGCGAGCGCAACGAAGGCATGACCTTCAGCCTTTTAACCTTCATCAGCAAGCTGACCGGCTCTTTGAGCACCGGCATTGCAACGCTGATTATCCCGTTTATCGGCCTGCAGGAGGTCGGCGCGGACATGGTGCTTGTGGAGACGAGCGGCGTCAACACGCGGCTGTGGCTGTGGGCGCTGGTCACGATGATTCCGCAGGTGCTAAGCCTTATTTCCCTGATTCCGTACGCGTTCTACGACCTGGACGGCGAAAAGCTCAAACGCATCCAGGCGGATATTCGCGAGCACCGCGAGAAGCTGTCGAAGGAAATGACCGCGCAGCATACGCAGGAGGAAGCCAATGGATAACAAATGCCCGAAATGCGGCGGCAAGCTGCGTGTTTTCGACTTAAAGCCCGAGTGCCCGCACTGCGGGTGCAACCTGATGTACTACAACATGGAGGCGCGCTTAGAGGCCGACGCCGAAAAAGCCGAGGCCGAATGGGCCAAGGTGGACGCGCTGCTTTATAAGCTCACGCCCAAGCGCATCCGGCAAAAGCGCGAACGGCAGGCGGCCGAGGAGGCCGCACAGAAGAAAGAGGAAGAAGATGAAAAAATTTAAGCTTGTACGCAAATGCATTTCCCTGCTGCTGGCGGCGCTCCTGCTTTGCGGGCTGTCCCTGGCGGCATCAGCACAAACTACGGAGGTCGGACCCTTGCAATTCCACAACGGTACATTCAAAATCTTAGTTCTTGCAGACCTGCAGGACACAAACAAGCCGCAGAAAGAGACCCTTGCCATTTTGAACGCCGCACTTGACAAAACCGAGCCGGACCTTGTCATCCTGTTGGGCGACAACATCGCCGGATACTGGAACGGCGTAACCAAGGAGGAAACGGTACAGGCCGTCGACGCCATTGCCAAGCCCATTGACGACCGCGGCATTCCGTTCGCGCTCGTATTCGGCAACCATGACCATGAGGGGCTTTGCAGCGAGAACGTCGGCATGACCGAGGAGGAGGCAAAAGCGTTTCTGCTTTCCTGCTTCCAGAAATACCCGTCCTGCGTCGCCGTTGCGGGCGAGGAGATGACCGGCTACTGCAACTACAACCTGCCCATTTTGGACAGCGCGGGGGAAAAGACCGTTTTCAACCTCTGGTGCATGGACTCGAATCCGTATGCGACGGAGGAGGAGGGCGGCGGCTACGGCTATGTGCATGCCGACCAGACCGCCTGGTACAAACGCACCGCCGAAGCGCTCAAGGCGCAAAACGGCGGAAAAGCGGTCCCGTCGCTTTTGTTCCAGCACATTATCGTGCCGGAAGTGTACGATATGTTTGAGACGGTTGACAAGAGCTCAAAGGGCGCGTTCCGCGGGAACAGCAGCTTCCACGACACCTGGTATCTGGCAAGCAATCTTACCCAGGGCGACGTGCGCGAAGCCCCCTGCCCGCCCGACAAAAACGGCGGCCAGTTCCAAAGCTGGCTGGAGACCGGCGACATTCTCGGCGCCTTTTTCGGCCACGACCACACGAACGACTTTATGGGCGAATACGAGGGCGTACAGCTTGTCGCCGTGCCCGCCTGCACGTTTTACAGCTACGGCAACTACCGCGGCGTGCGCACCATTACGCTGCATGAGGACGACCTGTCTACCTTTGAAACCGACGTGCTGACCTATGACGATTTGGGCTGCGCGCGCGTGTGGAACGTCTTCAAGGACCAGCACGGGTACGGCGCATACCAGTCCAAATTCCTGCCCGCCCTTTTCGGCACGCTCGGCGGACTTGTGGTGCTCGGCGGCGCGGCGGCGCTGATTGTGCGCGCCGTAAAGAAGCGCAAGGCCAAATAAAGCGGCTGGCGGAAACCGAAAAACACAGAACGCTTCTTGGAAAGGACGCTTATGACACCGAAGAAAAAGCCTACCATATACACCGTTGCGACCGCGCACCTGGACACCGTTTGGAACTGGGATTTTGAAACGACGGTGCGCGAATACATCCCCGCGACGCTGCGGGAAAATTTCCGGCTGTTTGAAAAGTACCCGGAATATGTGTTCAGCTTTGAGGGCAGCCGCCGCTATGAGCTGATGGAGGAATACTATCCCGCCGATTTCGAGCGCCTGCGCCGCTATGTGGCGGCGAACCGCTGGTTTGTGGCGGGCAGCGCCTATGAAAACGGCGACGTCAACGTTCCCTCGCCCGAAGCGCTGTTCCGGAACATTTTGTACGGCAACCACTACTTCCTTGAGAAATTCGGCAAAACGAGCCTCGACATCTACCTGCCCGACTGCTTCGGCTTCGGGTACGCGCTGCCGAGCATCATCCGGCACGCGGGGCTGTTGGGCTTTACGACGCAGAAGCTGACGTGGAGCTCGGCGTACGGAATCCCGTTCGATTTGGGGTTCTGGCAGGGCGTGGACGGCAGCCGGGTCTATGCCTCGCTCGACGCGCAGGATTACAGCGCGACGCTCGAGAGCGTGCGCGCGCACAAAAACGCGCCGAAGAAGCTCGACAAAAACATCCGGGAATACGGCCTTCCCATGACCTACCTTTTACACGGTGTCGGCGACCGCGGCGGCGCGCCGAAAGAGAAGTCCGTCAAAACCGTCGTTTCCGAGCTGCGCCAAAACGCCGGCGAAGCGGTGGACGTCGCCGTTACAAATACCGACGGCGTATTTCGTCTGATGGACGCGGAGCTTTCCGCCGAAGAAAAAGAAAGACTGCCCGTCTGGAACAATGAGCTTGTTTCGACCGACCACGGCGTGGGCGGCTACACCTCGCGCGCGCTGGGCAAGCGCTTAAACAAGCAAAACGAGCAGACCGCCGACGCTGCCGAACGGTTTTCCGCCGCGGCGGCGTGGCTCGGCGCGGCCGAATACCCGCAGGCGGTGCTCGACACCGCGTGGAAGCGCGTCATTGCGCACCAGTTCCACGACGACCTGCCCGGCACCTCCCTTTCGCGCGTATACCGCCGCAGCTGGAACGACTATGTGCTGTCGCTCAACCAGTTCGCAGGCGTCTATGAAAGCGCGGTCCAGGCCACAGCGCGGCAAATGCGCGCGCCGTTTTCCCGCGGGACGACCGTCGCCGTGGCGAATCCGACGGGCTTTGCAAGGCGCGGAGCCGTCGCCTGCCGCGTATCCCTGCCGGTGGGAACAGCGTATGTACATGTGAAGGACGCAAAGGGCAGAACCGTGCCCAGCCAGCTAAACGGGAACGGCGAGGTTGTTTTCGCCGCCGAAGTCCCCGCGAACGGACTTGCGCTGTACTGCGTTACGCCCGCCAAAGCGCCGTATGCAAAGGAAACGGGGCTGGCCTGCACCGCGCGGACGCTTGAAAACGAGCGGTACCGCGTTGCGCTGGACGAAAACGGCGACATCGCGTCGGTCTTTGACAAGACGCTGCAGGCGGAGCTTTTGAAAGCCCCGGTGCGCATGGCGCTGTTTCGATACAACGGTTCCAAAATGTGGCCCGCCTGGGAGCTGGACTACAAGGAGGTCATGGCCGCGCCCACGCGCTTCGCAGAAAAGCCGCAATTCAAAATTCTGGAAAACGGCCCGGCGCGCGTCACAATCGAAACGCGCCGCACGGCGGGGAAATCCGTCTTTTTCCAGCGCATAAGCCTTGGGCTTTACGAAGACACGGTGCGCGTGGACAACCTCATTTACTGGCAGGAAAAGCGAACGCTCTTAAAAACGCCGTTCGTGCTGCGCGTGCAAAACGAGCAGGCCGCATACGACCTGGGGCTGGGCTACATTCGGCGCGGTCTCAACACCCCGAAGCTCTATGAAGTCCCGGGGCAGAACTGGGCGGACATCAGCGACGGCGAACGCGGCGTTTCCGTGTTAAGCGACTGCAAATACGGCTGGGACCACCCGGCGGCCGACACCCTGCGCCTAACCGGCCTGCACACGCCGCGGTTCGGCTTTTTGCCCGACAGCCACCAAGATCAGCTCGACCTCGGCTGGAACCGCTACGCCTTCGGCATTTTCAGCCACGCGGGCGCCGACCTTGCCGAAACGCAGGCGGCGGGCGCGGCGTTTAACCAGCCGCTGCGCGCGTTCCCCGTTCGCGCAAATCGAAACGGCGTTCTGGACCCGGTCTTTTCCTTTGCCGAGCTTTCGGCGGACGGCGTAATTTTGCGCGCGCTGAAAAAAGCGCAGGACAACGAAAATCTGATTGTCCGCGTCAACGAGGGCACTGGCAAAAAGCAAACCGGCGTGCGGCTGCGCGTCGGCGCGGGCATTCGCAAGGCGTGGCTTTGCAACGCGCAGGAGCAGCCCTTAAAGGCCCTGCGCCCGCAGAAGGGCGAGCTGGTCTTTGACATCGAGCCCTTTGCGCCGATGACGTTTTTACTCGAATGTAAGCCGTTCGGCAAAGCATGCAGCGTGCCGCGGCAGATTCCGCTGCGGCTACCGGTCAGCGTATCGGCGCTGTCGCCGAACGGAAAGCGGACGGACGGGCCGTTGGGCGGCTATTCCATTCCGGCGGAGCTGTTCCCGCAGCGTCTTACCTGTAAAGGAATTTCCTTTACATTGAACGGCGGCACGCAAAACGCCGTTGCCTGCTGCGGGCAGACGCTGCTTTTGCCGAAGGGCACGCGCGCCGTTGCGCTGGTGCTGACCGCCGTGCGCGGCGATCGGGGCTGCACGTTCCCGGAAAGCGGGCGCGTACAAATTCCGGACTGCCTGGAGGCGCTTGGCGAAGGCGACCTGTGCGAAGGCAAGCAAAAGCGCACGGGCTACCGCAAGCGCTGCACGCTCGCCTATGAATTTACGCATCTGCACAAAGCCGCCGGCGACGCCATCGCCAAGCAGGGCTATCTCTTCTTTGAGAAAATTCCTGTAAAGGGAGACCGCTTGACACTTCCGGTGGCCGAGGACGTGCTTGTGTTTGCCGCCACGGCCATCGTCGAAGACGATTAACAGCCTGACGCATAGAAAAACAGCGGGGAGACGGTTTCGTCTCCCCGCTGTTTCGGTTTTTGGATTGTTTACGCTTTCATTTTGACGGCCTGTTTCGCCTTTTCGACGATGTGCGCCGCATCCAGACCGAACAGGTGCAGCAGCTCGACCGCCGGGCCGGATTTGCCGAACACGTCCTCCACGCCGACGCGCAGCACCGGAACGGGGACGGTCTCGCAGATGACCTCCGCGACCGCGCCGCCAAGTCCGCCGAGCACGTTGTGCTCCTCCGCGGTCACAATGGCGCCGGTCTTTTTTGCGGAATCGATCAGGATATCGCGGTCAATGGGCTTAATCGTCGCCATGTTGACGACGCGCGCCGAAACGCCCTCGTTTTGCAGCGTTTCGGCGGCCAAAAGCGCCTCGTTGACCATAAGGCCCGTCGCGACGATGGTGACGTCCGTACCCTCGCGCAAAACCGCGCCCTTGCCGATTTCAAATTGATACGTTTCATCGAACACGCGCGGCACGGCAAGCCGCCCGAAGCGCATGTACACGGGGCCCTCGTGCGCGGCGGCGGCCAGCACGCAGGCGCGCGCCTCCACGTCGTCGGCCGGGTTCAAAATCACCATGCCCGGAATGGAGCGCATCAGGGCGATATCCTCGCAGCACTGGTGGCTCGCGCCGTCCTCGCCGACGGAAATGCCGGCATGGGTCGCGCCGATTTTGACGTTCAGGTGCGGATAGCCAATCGAGTTGCGCACCTGCTCGAACGCCCGCCCGGCGGCGAACATTGCAAACGAGCTGGCGAATACGATGTGCCCCGTGGCGGCAAGCCCCGCCGCGACGCCCATCAGGTTGCTTTCGGCGATGCCGACGTCAATAAAGCGCTCCGGAAAGGCTTTTTTGAACATGCCGGTCTTGGTCGCGGCCGCCAAGTCCGCATCCAGCACCAATACCTTGTCATTCTGCTCGCCCAATTCCACAAGCGCCTTACCGTAGGCCTCGCGGGTGGCGCATTTTACCACTTCTGCCATAGCTTACGCCTCCAATTCTGCCAAAGCGGCGCGCAATTCCTGCATTGCCTGCTCATACTGTTCGGTGTTCGGCGCGCTGCCGTGCCAGCCGACGGCGTTTTCCATAAAGGAAACGCCCTTACCCTTGACGGTGCGCATCACAATGGCGGTAGGTCTGTCCGTGCACGCGTCCGCCGCGGCAAACGCAGCCTCCAACGCGTCATAGTCGTGGCCGTCTATTTCGACGGTGTTCCAGTTGAACGCGCGGAATTTTTCGGCGATGGGATACGGGGCGTTGACCTCTTCCATGGTGCCGTCGATTTGCAGATTGTTGTTGTCCACAATGGCGGTGAGGTTGGAAAGCGCGTGGTTGCCGGCGAACATCGCCGCCTCCCAGACCTGGCCCTCCTGCAATTCCCCGTCGCCGAGAATCGCGTACACATGGAAATCTTTTCCGTCCAGCTTTGCGCCGAGCGCCATGCCGGCGGCGGCCGAAATGCCCTGCCCCAAAGAGCCGGTGCTCATATCGACGCCGGGAACCTTATCCATGTTGGGGTGCCCCTGCAAAAAGCTGTCCGATTTGCGCAGGGTCTTGAGCGTTTCGACCGGGAAAAAGCCCTTAAGCGCCAGGGCGGCGTACAGCGCGGGCGCGGCGTGGCCTTTGGAGAGCACCAGCCGGTCGCGGTCCGCCCCCTTCGGGTCGTTCGGGTCCACGCGCATACGCACATTGTAAAGATAGCTCAGCACGTCGCAAATCGACAGCGACCCGCCCGGGTGCCCCGCCTTGGCGTTGTATACGCCCTCGAGCACGCCCATGCGCGTTTTGGTCGCGAAGATTTGCAGTTCTTTTTTCAAAGTCTGCTCCATGGATTCATCCTCCTTTATATTCGTACATGATATATTCGAGAAGGTCGGCCACGGCGCCGCGATTGCAGTGGCACGCGTGGAATTTGGCAATCTCGTGCATTTTACGCGGCGCCTGCGCGCACACGGCGGGCAGCCCTACGCTTTTGAGCATTTCGTAGTCGTTGAAATAATCGCCGATGGCGGCGGTGTGACTGTGGTCGATGCCGTACATATCGGCAATATCCAGAACCCCGACGCCCTTGTGTATGCCCTTTTCCAGCATTTCAAAGGAAGAAACGGAGGAGGACATGAAGTTGACGTTCGGGTCCTGTATTGCCAGCAGGTATTTTTTTACGGCGGAAATGAGCGGCGGCATGCCGAGAAAAATGACCTTGCCCCAGTTGTCGGGCGGGACCTCGCCGATACGCCGGAACTTGCGGTGCGGCAGATTGTCGGCGCGCAGCATGATGTTTGCAAAAATGTGCGCGTTAATCGTATATGCACTAGTATCTGTCAAAATTTCGACTTCGACCGCCGGGAATTTCTGGGTGACCGCCCGCACCAGCTCGTAGCCCGCGGGGTTGATGGGGTGAAAGCGGAGCATTTTTTCGTGCTCGTAGTCGTAGATGCCCGCGCCGTTGAGCAGCACGGCGGGCGTAGACGCAATCGGCAGGCTTTGGAACGGCTTGCGCATGGAGCTTACGTTGCGCCCCGAAGCCAGGGTAAAATGGCCCTTCTTTTCCAGCACAAATTCACAAATGCGTTCGTAATTGCGCTTGGGCAGGCGGCGCAGCTTGTTGTTCAGCGTTCCGTCAATATCCGAAGCGACCAGCCAATCGGAAAAATCCGTTTTCTCCCTCGTTTCAACTTTCACGCGATAACCCTCTCATAAATCGTATAAATTCTTCCGGCAGCGCACTGTCAAACCGCAGAAATTCACCGGTGCGCGGATGTGTAAAGCCCAAAACCTTTGCATGCAGGCACTGCCCGTGCAAGCCCTTTTCCCGAGGACCCGGGCGCCCATAAACCGCATCGCCCGCAAGCGGGTGCCCAAGATAGGCCATGTGCACGCGAATCTGGTGCGTGCGGCCGGTCTCCAGCCGGAATTTCAAAAGGCTGTACCCCAAAAAGGCTTCAAGCGTTTCGTAATGCGTAACGGCCGCTTTGCTGTTTTTTTCGGTTACGGCCATTTTTTTGCGGTCCCGGTCGCTGCGGCCTATGGGCGCGTCGACCGTCCCCGACGGCGCGCGCAAATGCCCGACGACCACGCCGCGGTATTCCCGCAGAAAGCTGTGCGCGGCGATTTGCTCGGCAAGCGCGCGATGCGCCAAATCGTTTTTCGCAACAACCAGAAGCCCGCTGGTATCCTTATCGATGCGGTGGACAATCCCGGGGCGCAAAACGCCGTTGATGCCGGAAAGCGAATCCCCGCAATGCCACAGCAGCGCGTTGACCAGCGTCCCGTCCGGGTTGCCGGGCGCGGGATGGACGACCATGCCCTTCGGCTTGTTGACGACCAGCAAATCGTCGTCCTCATACACGACGTCGAGCGGAATATTTTCCGCCTGCACGCGAAGCGGCTTGGCTTCGGGCAGCTCCAGACACACGCAGTCCCCGGCGCGCAGCCGGGTATTCTTGGAAGCGGGCCGGCCGTTGCACATTGCCGCGCCAGAACCAATCAGCTTTTGCAGCGCCGATCGGGAAAGCTCGGGCAGCATGGCTGCAAGCAGAACGTCCAGCCGCTCGCCTGCGTCGCGGGCATCCGCAATATACTCAAACGCTTCCATCGGACGGCTCCTTTTTCGCCCGGCGGCGTTCGCGGACAAGGTCCAAAATCAGATACAAAAGCAGAAGCCCCGCGCCGACGCAAACCAGCACGTCGGCAAAATTGAACACGGCAAAATCGACAAACAGCGGTTCCACATAATCCACAACGTACCCGCGCGCCACACGGTCAATCAAATTCCCGGCGCCGCCCGCCAAAACAAGCGTCGCCGCCGCAAGCGCCAGGCGGTCCCGCAGCTTGCCGGACACAAGCAGAATAAGGCCGCCCGCCACCACGACCGCGGTAAAAACGGTCAGCAGCGTCGTATGGTCCCGAAATATGCCAAAGGCGGCTCCCGTGTTCTCGACATAGGAAAGCTGCAACACGCCGTCGAGCACAGGGAAGCTGCCAATGGGTTGTAAGTATTCGATTGCTAAGAATTTGAAGCCCTGATCGGCTGCGATCAATACGGCGATCGCCAGAACGGCAATCCAACGAAGCATCCGTTCCACCTCAAACAGAAGCCGTTCGGCCTCCGCCGTTATTTTTTCTTAAAGAAGCTCTTAAACGAAGCGGGCGCGTCGTCCTCTTCGTCGGCGGACGCATCGGCCTCGTCGTCCGTCTCTTCAATCGTCGCATACGCGTGCGCAGCCGCGGCGGGCGCTTCTTCCTCTTCCTCCTCGTCCGCAAGCGCATCAAGGTCCAGCGTAAAGCCTTCGATATCCGCATCGGCGTCCGCATCGGCGTCCATTTCCGACGACGCTTCCGCGTCGGCGGGCGCCAGCTTTGGCTCTTCCGCTTCTTCCGCACCGGAGGAGATGTCCTCAAACACGACCGGGACCGCCTCTTCGGCTTCCTCGGCCGCTTCCGTCTCTGCGGTCTCTTGCGCTTCGTCTGCCTTTTCAGCCGCAGGCGCCGCTTCCTCGGCCGCTTCGGCTTCCGGCTCGGCAGGCTCGGCAGGCGCAGCGGGCTGCGCTTCTGCCTGCGGCGCTTCCTTTTCCATTTCAGCCGCAACATATTCCGGAATGGAATTGATAAGGTTCAGGTGCTCTTTGTACAAAGACAGCAGCTCCGCGCGGAACTCCGACGCCTTCTTTTGCAGCGCTTCAAATTCCAGGCTTTCCTTCATGACCTTGCGGTTGACGGCGCCCAAAATTTCTTCCGCGTCCTTTTTGCCCTGCAGCACGACCGTGTCCGCTTCCGCCTTGGCCGCGGCGACGATTTCCTGCGCCTGCTTCTGCGCTTCCTTGCGCATTTCCTCGGCGTCGGCTTCCGCTTTTTCAATCGTACCCTCGACGCTTTCCTTGGCGTCGCGGACGATTTTGTCGGCAAGCGTCTGCGCGGAAATCAGGGCCTTGCGCAGACTGTCCTCTTCCTCTTTATATTGCTCGACCTTATTGGCCAGCAGGCTGATTTTTTTAATCAGCTCGCCGTTTTCCTTGAACATTTGCTCATAGGACGCTTTGACCTCGGCAAAAAAGCCGTCGACGTCGTCGGCGCGGTACGCACCGCGTCCTGTTGCCTGAAAGGACTTCGCCTTCAGTGTTTCCGGAGTCAGCATACTTCTATTCCACCCATCCAAAAATTATTGCTTAAAAATACACGCCGTTGCTTTCCAGCTCATCCAAAAGGTCGCCCTTGACATCCACATTATAGGGCGTAATGATGAACGTGCTGTTGGCCACGCGCTTAAACGTGCCGCCGTTGGCGTAGGCTACGCCGCTTAAGAAATCCACAAGCCGCCTTGCGACCTCCCGGTTGGCGGACTCCAAATTGAGCACCACCGTACGCTTTTCGTTGAGATTGTCCGCAACGTCGCGCGCTTCCTCAAAGCTCTCGGGCTTGGCAAGCACGACCTGCAGGCGGGCGGTTGTGTGGATGTTAACCACATTGTCGCTGTCGCGGTCCCGGTCGCGTTCGCGCGCACGGCGGGAAACGCGGCGGGGCTCCTCGGGCTCCTCCGGTTCAACGGGGTCCTGGCGGAAATCGTCGGATTCCAGCTCGTCGTAATAGTCGTCCTCCGAGACGTTGACCATGTTCTTGACCTTATCCAAAAAACTCATACTATACCCTCCTGTTTTAGTACACGCGCGGCCCGAAAATCCGGGAGCCGACCCGGACGTGGTTGGACCCGGCGCGAATGGCCTCGGCGAAATCGCCGGACATACCCATGGACAGGACATTCATAGATACATTATCTATTTTTTTTGCACCGATGTCAACATACATATTGTACATATTTTCAAAATATTTACAAAGTTTTGCCCGGTCTTCGCAAATGGGCGGCACGCTCATCAGCCCGCAGATGCGAATCCCCTGGATTTCGGCCATTTCGGCGACGGCGTCGGGCGCCGCCTCGGGCACAAAGCCCGTTTTGCTTTCCTCCAGGCCGATGTTCACCTCGACGAGCACGTCGGTCACAAGCCCCTTTTTAACCGACTGCTTGCCGATTTCGCGCGCAACCTTCAAAGAATCGACCGACTCAATCATATCCACTTCGCCGACAATCTGGGCGACCTTGTTGGTCTGCAGGTGCCCGATCAGATTTTTGCGCACGCCCGCCAGGTGCAGGTTCGGCTTTTTCCGCAGCAGCTCCTGCACACGGTTTTCCCCAATCAGCGTCACGCCGCAGTCGATTGCGTGGTTGATGAACCGCTCGTCCACGGTCTTTGTCACCGCCATGAAATCGATATCCGCAGCCGTCCGGCCGGAGGCCTCCGCCGCGCGGGCAATCTCCTCGCGAATCGCCTGCAGGTTATATTCGATGTCCGCAAAGCGCTGCTCATCCCAAGATTTTTCCGTCATACAGGTCCGTCCCTTCCACTATAATCTCATCGTACCGCTCCACATACCCGCCAAGCGGATACCCGTTGTCATCCGTCGGCGTGACGCACACGGAATATTCGCTGTCGGAATAGGCAATCGAAATCTTTTTGAATTCAATCAGGTTGCCGCTGACAACATAAACCCCCTGCTCGCCGTCCACCTCGCGAATGGCGCGGTTGTTGACGCGAAAGCCCGTAATCTCGTCAAACACCAGCCGCACCTGCTCGGTGCGCAGCGACGCGTACTGCTGGTTCATCCAGTTGCAGGAAAGCACCAGCGCCGTTCTTCCGTCCGACGTCGGGCGCACCGCCTCGACCTTTGTCCGGACGCTGTCGGCGGCGGTCAGCGGAAATTCCACCGTCAGCGTGTCGCCGGAGGCGACGGATACCGCCGTTTCGGCGTCCAGCACGCAAATTAAGTACCAGTCGAACGCGTCGACCAGCTTGCCCATGCAGCCCTGCAGCTCGCCGGCCGCGGCCGGTTCGGCAGAAAGCGCCGCCGCCAGCGTGTCGCCGGAGGCCTCCAGCACGTCGTCATAGGCCAAAACGGTTTCGTAGCCGTCCACATGGCTGATATAATACCCGGGGGTGCCGGCCGTAACGGTGGCGTAGCCGCCCGCCGCGGCCTCCAGCGTTTGCAGCTGCGCGCGCAGCGACGCGAGCTTTTCGGTCGGGTCAATCTGCGTCCCCGTGGAAAGCTGCCGGGAGGTGATGGCCTCGCAGACCGCCTGCGCGTAAGACGCGTAGGTGTCCGGCGTGCCGGTGCGCGTGGCCAGCACAAAGTTCTGGGCGGCGGAATAAATCTGCTCCTCGAGCACGTCTACGTCCGCCGTAGAAGCGCCTAGCTTGTTTTGCAGGGATTCAAAATAGGCGATATCCTCGCGCACCTGCTGCAGCTGCGTATAATTGCGCGCGGCTTCCTCAGACGAAAACACAACCGCAACCGCGTCGCCCCCCGCCACACGGTGTCCGTCCGTTACAAGCGGCACAAGCGTCCCGGCGGCGTCGGCGCGGATATAGCTCTCGTCGCGCACCACAAGCCCTTCGACGGTCACGGCGTTTTCCACCGTGGTTTCAAGCGCGACCTCCGTCTTGACGGGCGCGTAATTGATGCGGAAAATCTCGTATATGCAAAATCCCACCACCAGGATGGCCACAACCGCATACAGCAGGTTCCGCCGCCGGCTGCGCGGCGCCGGAAGCGTCACGACTTTGCCATCTTTAGGTTGTTCTACTTTTCCGGACATTCGGTCACCGCCTTCGCGATTTCTAACGCCTCGGCGCGCAGGTCCTCCGGCGGGCAGGCGTCGGGATAAATCCAGTGGATGGCTTCGTTGCGGCGAAACCAGGTCAGCTGCCGCTTCGCATACCGGCGCGTGGCGCGCTTGAGCGATTCCACGGCCGTTTCCAGCGGCACACGGCCGTCTAAATACGGCTTCAGCTCCTTGTAGCCAATCGCCTGCGCGGCCGTGGCGGCATGCTTTGCGAAAAATGCGCGCGCTTCGTCAAGCAGGCCGGCGCGAAGCATTGCGTCCACGCGGCGGTCAATGCGCTCGTATAAAACGGCGCGGTCCTGAAAGGCAAGCCCAATATATACGGGCTTATACGGCGACGGCGCGCTGTGGGAGGCCTCGGCAAGCTGTGCGGGCGGCAGGCCCGTCTGCGCATGGACCTCCAGGGCGCGCACAATCCGCTTTTTGTCGTTGGCGTGCAGGCGCGACGCGGTTTCGCGGTCAACGCCGGCAAGCCTTTGCAGCAGCGCCTCCCCGCCCTCGGCGTCATACTGCGCTTCAAGCAACCGGCGCAGCGCCGGGTCGGACGGCGTTTCGACAAACGCCGTGCCGGAAAGCAGGCTGTCGATGTAAAGCCCGGTTCCGCCCGCGACAATTACCGTTTTGCCCCGGACGGCAATATCCCGGATGCAGGCGGCGGCCTCTTGCACATAGGCCGCCACGCTGTAGGGCGTTTCCGGGTCCAAAAAATCCATCATATGGTGCGGGACGCCGCGCATTTCCGCTTTTGTGGGTTTGGCGGAGGCAATATCCATCCCGCGGTAAATCTGCATGGAGTCCGCCGAAACGACCTCGCCGTCCAGCGCCAGCGCCAATTCCACGGCAAGCGCCGTTTTCCCCGAAGCGGTCGGCCCCACGACGGCCAGAACCGGAAGCGGCGCCATCACGCGTCCCTCCCGAACTGCTTTTCAAGCTGCGCGCGGGAAAGCGTGATGCACACGGGCCGGCCGTGCGGACAATAGCGGACGTCGGGGTCGGAAAGCAGCCGCCCGACAAAATCCCGCAGCTCATACGCCGTCGTATGGTCGCCCGCCTTAATGGCGGCGCGGCACGCGACGGAATGATACAGCCAGTCAAGCTTTGCCGCCTGCACCTCGCGGTGATACCGGCACAGCCGCCCGGCAAATTCCGTGACAAGCGCCGTTATGTCCTCTTTTTCCAAATTCAGCGGGCAGGCGCGCACCAGCACCGTGCCGCCGCCGAAATCCTCCAGGGAAAATCCGGCGCGCGCAAGCAGCTGCGTGTGCTCGAGCACGGCGGCGTACTCCTCCTTGCTCAGGGTCACGGGCACCGGCGCAAGCAGCAGCTGGCTGCCGGCGTCGCCGTTGTTTTTCTTCAAATCGTTATACAGCATCCGCTCGTGCGCGGCGTGCTTGTCAATAAGCAGAAGCTCGTCGCCCTGCTCGACCATGATATAGGTGCAAAACGCCTCGCCCAAAACGCGGAAATCCGCCGTTTGCGAAGCGGGCGCCGCCGCAAAGGCCGTCGGGGGCTCGGGCGCTTTTTCCGGCGCGGGCGCGGCGGGCGCGGGTGCGCTCGGCACGCTTAAATCCGGCAGGTCTTCGGCGTCGTACGCCGTTTTCGTGTCGTGCAGCAGCGTTTCATAGGCGCGAAGCTGCGCGGGCGCAGGCGTGGGCGCGGGTGCAGACTGCAAAGGCGCGCTGTGCGCCGCCGGTTCTTCGGCCTGCGGCATGGAAAGCTGCTCGCCGGACGCGTACGCCTTTCGCAGCACGCTGCGGTCCGGCGGGGAAAGCTCGACGCTCGGGCGGGAGGCGTCGGCTGCAATGGCCGCCTTTGCCGCGCGGTACACCACGTCGAACACCGCCTTTTCGTTGGAAAAGCGGACCTCGGTTTTGGCCGGATGAACGTTGACGTCCACCGTTGCCGGGTCCACCGTCAAAAACAGAACGCACGCCGGGTATTTGCCGACCATGATGCTGTTTTTATAGCTTTCGGCAAGGGCCGCGGCGCCGGAGCGGGATTTGATGTAGCGGTCGTTGACATAGAAATGCTGCATGGAGCTCGACCCGCGCGCACAATACGGCTTGGAAACATAGCCGCGCACCGCAATGCCGTCCTGCGTGCAGGCGGCGGGCAGCAGCGTTTCGGCAAAATCCTTGCCATAGACCGCATGGATGCACGCAAGCAAATCGCCGTTTCCGGGCGTGCAGAGCTGCTCGCGGTCGTCGCGGATAAACCGGACGGAGACGTCCGGGTGCGACAGCGCGATATGGTCGGCGACCGCCGCGACGGCAAGCCCTTCGGAACGGTCGGAACGCAAAAACTTCATGCGCGCCGGGGTGTTGTAAAACAGGTCGCGCACAAAAACGGTCGTCCCGACGGGGCAGCCGGCGTCCTCGAGCGAAAGCTGTTCGCCGCCCTCGAGCACAATGCGCGTGCCGACCGGTTCCGCTTCCGTGCGCGTCAGCATTTCCAGGTGAGAGACCGCCGCAACGGAGGGCAGCGCCTCGCCGCGGAAGCCGAGCGTCAAAATGGCGTCGAGATCGTCCGCCGTTTGAATTTTGCTTGTCGCATGGCTCAAAAACGCCGTCGGCACGTCCGCGCGCGCAATGCCGCACCCGTCGTCAGTCAAGCGGATGTACCGCACGCCGCCGTTGCGGATTTCCAGCGTTATGTGCTTGGCGCCCGCGTCAATCGCATTTTCCAAAAGCTCCTTAACCACCGACGCGGGTCGTTCCACGACCTCGCCGGCGGCGATGCGCTGGGCAATGTCCTTCGGGAGCTGGCGGATGGTGGGCATGCGGTCTCGTTCCTTTCCCGGACGGCTTACGAACCGTCCGCATCGTATGTAAAGTTCTTTAGCTTTCCTGCTTGGCGCGGTCCGCCAAAGCATACAACTTCGTCAGCGCCTCAATGGGCGTCAGAGTGTTGACATCAAGCCTTTTCAGCTCGTCGGCAATTTCCATGGCGGCGTTCCCGGCAAGGCTCGTCTGCCCGTCGGGCGCCTGGAGCTGCGGCGCCGCGCGCCGCGGCGGCGCGGGGGTCTCGTTCTCCTCGAGCGCCTTGAGAATCACCTTGGCGCGGCGCACGACCGTTTCCGGCACGCCGGCCAGCTTCGCCACGTCTATCCCGTAGCTGCCGTCCGCCCCGCCGCGCACAATACGCCGCAAAAACGTGATGTCGTCGCCGTGCTTTTTGACCGCGATGTTGTAGTTTTTCACGCCCGGCACGGTTTCTTCAAGCTCCGTAAGCTCGTGGTAATGCGTCGCAAACAGGGTCTTGGCGCCCAGCCTTTTGCGGTCCGCGGTATACTCCAGCACCGCGCGCGCAATGCTCATGCCGTCGTAGGTCGAAGTCCCGCGGCCTATCTCGTCTAAAATAATCAGGCTTTTTTCCGTCGCGTTTTCGAGAATTTCCGCAACCTCGCGCATTTCCACCATAAAGGTGGACTGGCCGCTCGCCAAGTCGTCCGACGCGCCGACACGGGTGAAAATGCTGTCGCAAATCCCGATTTCGGCATGCTGCGCCGGGACAAAGCTGCCCATTTGCGCAAGCAGCACCAGCAGCGCGACCTGGCGCATATAGGTGGATTTGCCCGCCATGTTGGGCCCGGTCAGAATCATGGTGCGGTTCTCGCCGCAGTCAAGAAGCGTGTCGTTCGGCACAAACGGCGTGCCGCCGAGCATCTTTTCGATGACCGGGTGGCGCCCCTGCGTAATCACAATGCGGTCGGAGTCGTTGACCTCGGGCCGGGTATAGCGGTTCGCCGCCGCGACCGACGCCAGCGAGCACAGCGTGTCGAGCGTCGCCACGGCGCGCGCCGTGCGGCGGGTGCGCTCGTACTGCGCGGCAATTTTTTTGCGCACCGCGCAGAAGATTTCGTATTCCAAGCTGACAATGCGCTCCTGCGCGCCGAGAACCTTGGATTCCAGCGCCTTGAGCTCCTCGGTGATGTAGCGCTCGCAGTTCGTCAGCGTCTGCTTACGAATGTAGGTGTCGGGCACCAGCTCCTTAAAGGAATTGGAGACCTCGTAATAGTACCCGAACACCCGGTTGTACCCGACCTTGAGCTTTTTGATGCCGGTTTTCTCCTGCTCACTGCGCTCAAGCTCGCCCAAATACCCCTTGCCGCCCTCGACAACGGTGTGCAGCTCGTCAAGCTCCGCGTTAAAGCCGCGGCGAATCATCCCGCCCTCCCGCACGGAGAACGGCGCGTCCTCCCGAATTGCGGCGGCGACCAGCTCGCGCACGTCCTCGAGCGTATCCAGGTCCGCGGCGACCTCGCGCAGAAGCTGCGCACGGCAGTCGCCGAGCATATCCCGGACGGCGGGCAGCGGTTCGAGCGTGCTTTGCAGAGACAAAAGCTCCTTGGCGTTGGCGGTGCCATAGACGACGCGCGTCATCAGCCGCTCCAGGTCGTAAATGCCGGAGAGCTTTTGTGTAAAGTCGTTTAGCCTTACAGAATCGTTCAGCAGCTCCTCGACCGCATTCTGCCGCCGGGAAATGGCGGCGCAGTCGCAAAGCGGGCTTTCCACCCAGGCGCGCAGCATCCGCTTGCCCATGGCGGTCCGGGTTTTATCCAGCACCCACAAAAGCGAGCCGCGCTTTTCACGGTCGCGCATGGTCTCGGTCAGTTCCAGGTTGCGCCGCGTGGTCAGATTGAGCTTCATCTGCCGCGCGTCGGCGTAAACCTGCACGGTATGCATGTTTTTCAAATCGCTTTTCTGCGCGTTTTGCAAATAGTCGAGCGCCGCGCACAGCGCCAGCACGGCGCTTTTCTGTGTCTCAGGCAAAAGCGGCTCGATTTGCCCGTCCCCGAACTGCGCACGCACGCGCGAAAGCGCGCGGTCGTAGTCCTCCGTTTGGGCAGGCAGCATTTCCACGGCGGCCTCCAGCTTTTTCCCGACAAACTCCCGCACGCGCTAATGCGCGGCGGCCGGCGGGTTCAGCAGCACCTCGCGCGGGGAAAAGCGCGCCAGCTCGTCCACGGCGCGCTCGTCCGCATTTTCCGAAAACGCCGTCGCCTGCACCTCGCCCGTGGAGACGTCCGCAAAGCAAAGCCCCATCCGGCCGTCGCACAGGTAAAGGCAGGCAAGGTAATTGTTTTTGGCTTCGTCAAGCATACTGCTTTCTATAACGGTGCCCGCGGTAATCACGCGGATAACGTCGCGCTTGACAATCCCCTTCGCGGCCTTCGGGTCCTCCATCTGCTCACAGACGGCGACCTTGTACCCGCGGGAGACCAGCTTTGCGATATAGCTGTCGGCGCTGTGAAAAGGCACGCCGCACATCGGCGCGCGCTCCTCCTGGCCGCAGTCACGCCCCGTTAAGACAAGCTCCAGCTCACGCGACGCGACCTTGGCGTCCTCAAAAAACATTTCATAAAAATCGCCGAGCCGGAAAAACAGAATCGCGTCCGGATATTCTTTTTTGATGGCAAAATATTGCTGCATCATGGGGGAAAGGTCCGCCATGGTTCCGCCTCGCTTACAAAAGCGCGGCCGGGCGCGTACCCGGCCTCGCCGAAATTAGTGGCAGCCGCCGCAGGCGCCGCAGTCTCCCGAGCAGTTGTGCGCCGCCGGGTCGCAGGTCGCGGGGTCCTCGCCGTTGACGCACATGGCAAGAATCCCGGTGATGCGGTTCATCATGTCGTCCACCGCCTGGCGCGCTTTCTCAAACGCCTGCATGTGCTCGTTGGCCATAATCTCATTGTACACCGCCTGGAACTCGCGGTTGTACTGGTTCATTTTCACTTCGTCGGGCGTTTCTTTCGCCGCCTCCTGCTGGTAGTTGAGCTGCACCAGGCGGATTTTGCCCATCAGCGCGCCGAGCGCTTCGTCCGCGTCGTTCGCCTCCTTGGCAGCCGCATAGGCAAGGTAGGTCTCGTCCTGCTGAATGGCGGCGCCAAGCTGTCTGGTTAAGGTTTCGATGTCCATACAATACTCCTGTCTCTAACAGATTTCTATTTATCGTTCCGGGCGTCCGCCGCCCGCTCGCCCAAAAGCGTCCAGTGCCCCGCTTCGGTCACGCGGACGTTTTGGTACGAACCGATAAGCGCCGGGTCGCCCGGAAATTCGATCATGATGTTGCCGTCCGTTCTGCCGGCAAGCAAGCCCCCGTCCGTCTTGGCGCGGCCCTCCACCAGCACGGGGTAGGTTTTGCCGCGCATCTGCGCGCGCATACCGGCGGCAATCTCCTCCTGCAGGGCGGTAAGCTGCGCAAACCACTGCGTTTTTTCCTTGTGCGAAACGGGGTCGGGCAGCTTTGCCGCCGCCGTGCCCTTGCGCGGGGAATAAATAAACGTAAACAGCGACGTATAGCCGACCGCCTTAACAAGGGAAAGCGTATCGCAGAATTCCGCGTAGGTTTCGCCGGGAAAGCCGACAATAATGTCGGAGGTCAGGGAAAGCCCCGGTACCGTCGCTTTTGCATCCGCTATTAGGTCAAGGTACTGCGCGCGCGTGTAGCGGCGGTTCATGGCGGCAAGCACGCGGTCGTTGCCCGACTGCACGGGCAGGTGCAGGTGCTTGGAGACCTTGTCGCAGGCCGCTATCGTTTCCAAAAGCTCGTGCGTGCAGTCCTTTGGGTGCGACGTCATGAAGCGCAGCTTAAAGTCGCCGGGCAGCGCGTTCAGCTCGCGCAAAAGCCCCGCAAAATTGAGCTCGTGCGCGTTGCCCTTCCCGTAGGAATTGACGTTCTGGCCCAAAAGCGTTATCTCGCGGCAGCCGGACGCGATAATCTCCCGCGCCTCGCGCAGCACGTCCTCTGGCTCGCGGGAGCGTTCCCGCGAACGCACATAGGGAACGATGCAGTACGAGCAGAAATTGTCGCAGCCGTACATAATGGGAAGCCACGCCTTAAAGCCGCCGGTGCGGCGCACGGGCAGGCACTCGGCGATTTCCCCGGGGGAGTCCGGCGCGCAGACCACGCGGCGCGGCCCCGTGAGCGTTTCGTACAAAAGCTCCGGCAGCCGGTGCAGCACATGCGTGCCGAACACCAGGTTGACATACGGGTAGCTTTTATAAATGCGGTCGCGCACATGCGCCTGCTGCATCATGCAGCCGCACAGCGCAATGACCATATCGGGGTTTTCCTGCTTGTAATTTTTCAGCTTTCCGACGTTGCCGAACACGCGGTCCTCGGCGTGCTCGCGCACGGCGCAGGTGTTGTAAAGCGCGAAATCCGCGTCCGCGGGGCTGTCGCAAAATTCGTAGCCCATGTCCGCAAGCAGGCCCTCTATGCGCTCGCCGTCGGCGACGTTGCCCTGGCAGCCGTAGGTGTGCACAAAAGCGCGCGGGGCGCGCGTCGGGTATTTCGCCGCAAGAATTTCGCGCACGCGCAGCGCGTACTGCCGCTGGCGCGCAAGCTCCTCCGGCGGGACGTTATGCAGCTTTGCCAATGTTCTTCACCGTTTTACGCTTGTTGCAGATAAATCGAATGCAGCCACGCCAGCACGTCCTTGTAGACAAGCTCATGGTCCGCCTCAAACAAAATCTCGTGGCGGTCGCCGGGGTACAGAATCACCGTCGGGTCGTGGCCGGCCAGCACCAGGTTGTCGGCGACGGCCAGCGGCCCGCGGCCGTTGAAGCCGACCGGGTCCTTGGCGCCGGAGATAATCATGACGGGAAGCGCTTCGGGCAGCCGGGACGCCCACTCGCGCTGCGAGCACTCGGCTGCCAGCGCGAACAAATCCCGATACCCGCCGAGCTTGAACGAAAAGCCGCACAGCGGGTCCGCAAGATATGCCTGCTGATTTTCCGTGTTGCGGCTGAGCCACGCGACGGACGAGCCGTCCTTTTCGCGGGAGAACAGCGTGCACAGCGTATTAAACGCGGCGCCGAGCTTATCGACCTGTGCGCGCGGACCAAACCGTTCGCAGGCGGCGTTGACGGCGGGCTGCAGCGCTTCGGCGGCGGCGGGCAGTTCCACCGTGCCGCAGAAGATGACGCCGTCGAGCTCCTCGCCGAAATGCGCGGCATACACCCGCGCGCACAAAGAGCCCATGCTGTGCCCGAACAGGAAATAGGGAATGTCCGGATACTTCTTTTTCATGATGCGCGTCAAGATGTGCATGTCGTCCACAAGCCGCTTGTCGCCGTTCATGTCGGCGAAAAAGCCGTAATCCGCGGCGGAATTGACGGACTTGCCGTGCCCGAGATGGTCGTTGCCGCAGACGACGAACCCGTTGGCCGCCAAGAACCGCGCGAAGTCGTCGTACCGGTCAATATGCTCGGCCATGCCGTGCGCCATTTGGAACACGCCGACCGGCGACAGCGTTTCTTCACGCCAGATAAGCGTCCGGATATTGTGCTGCCCGGTCGAGGAGTGGAAATACGCTTCCGTTTTTACGATTGCCATGGTGCGCCTCCGATTCCAGCTGAATTTTGCTTTACATTGTATTTTACCACAAAACACCGGCTTTGTCACGCGCTTTCTCGAAATCCGCGTGCATGCGCCCCGCACGTGATTTTGCCCAACTTCCTGACGGGCAGCGTCGAAAAAACCGTCTTTTTTTCGATGAAAAAACATTGCGTCCACCGGCGCGGCGTGCTACAATAGGTACGGCTCAAAGGAGCCTTTCTCGACAGAACGCAAGAGGAAAGGAGGCTGTTCCCCATGACTTACGAACAGGTCGTTGCCAAAGTCAAGGCAAAGTACGAGGGCGTGGACGCTTCTTCCGTCAACGGCGTCGTTGCCATCCAGGTCAATCTGGTCGGCAAAAACATCGAAGGCGTTTTCTACATTGAAGCGAAAGACGGCCGCGTCAACGTGGAGCCGTACGACTATCACGACAACAAAGCGGTCGTGACCGTTGCGCCGACGAATCTGATGAAGATTCTGGACGGCAAGACGGACCCGGTTATCGCTTACACCACCGGCAAGGTCTCGATTTCCGGCGACCCCGGCGCGGTGCTGGCGCTTGTGAAGCTCGCAAAGAAATAATCGAACCGCAAACAGACGAAACGCGGGCAAGCCGTTGCTTGCCCGCGTTTTGCTTTGCATCAGCCCCTGCGCTTCTTCCGGCGCAGGGTAATCAGCGCGGCGCACGCCGTTCCAATCAGCAGCACCGCGATGCAGGCCGAACCGACCAAAACGCCGTTTGTGCGCGGATTTTCTTCCGACAGCGCAAGCGGCTCATCCGTTTCGCCCGGCACGGTCGTACCGGCGGCCGGGAGACTTTCCGTCGGCTCTTCGGCGGCCGCGCCGAAGGGAATTTCTTCGGTCTCCTTGGCGCCGCAGACCGAGCAGACGCGCTCGCGTTCACCGGGAACGTCGGCGGTCGCTTCCCGCAGCACGGTCCATTCCCCGAACGTGTGCCCCAGCGCAGGCAGCGCCTCTACCGCCGTCTTGCCGCAGCGCGTGCAGACGCCGGTGCGCTCGCCCGCCTCGGTGCAGGTCGGCTCTTTGGTAACCGTTCCCTCGGGAATGTTGTGCCCCAGGGCGGCGACCTCCTCTGTTACCGTCTGCCCGCAGACGGTGCAGGTACCCGTGCGGCTGCCCTTTTCGGTACAGGTCGGCTCTTTTGTGACTTCCCAGCTTGAAAATTTATGCCCCGTCGCGGCAACCGATTCCGTCGCCGTGTTGTCGCAGACGCTGCAGGTACCCGTGCGCGTGCCGGCCTCGGTGCAGGTCGGCTCCTTGGTAACTTTCCAGTCGGAAAGCTTATGGCCGGCAGCGGGGATGGATTCCGTGCGGACCACCGCGCCGCAGACGGTGCACTTCTGGACGCGCGTACCCGCGCTTTCACACGTTGCCGGCTCGGTAACGGTCCAGCCGCCGGCCGTGTGGCCTTTCGCGGCGATGGTCCCGGTGGAAACCTGCTTGCCGCAGACCGTGCAGGTCACAACGGACTGCCCCGCCGCCGTGCAGGTCGGCGGCTTGGTTACGGTGGTCGTGGTGTACGCGTGCGCGCAGGAAACCGTTGCGCTGCGCCGGGAGTTGGAGGAGACCGCCGCGGTCACATCTTCATCGTTTCTGCCGTCCAGTGCGTTTTGGATTGCCAGCGTCAGCGTGCCGCCGGTCTCTTTCACGCGGACCCGGAAAGAAAACAGCGTAAGCGAATCCGTCAGTCCGTCATTCAACACAACGCCCGAGTATTTTACGGGGTTGCCCTTCAAATTGACCTCGCCGAACATAGAAGACGTCATGGACTCGGACCCGGACACCACTTCAAAATACGTCTCGTCGAACGACACGCTGCAGTCCACCGCCCCCAGGTAGGAGCCGGCGGAAACGCTGACGGATACGGTAACTTCGTCGCCCGTGTTGGCCGCGGATTTGCTGGTTGAAATGGTAAGCGCCGCCGACGTCTGCGCCGCCGCAGCCGGCACGGCAGCCACGCCGCACATCAGCGCCAGAACCGCCAAAAGGCTGATCAATCGTTTCATGCGCTCGTCCTTTCTTGCTTTCGGATTCGGACAAAACCTATTTTTTTATTATAAGAGATATGTCGGATTCTGTCAACGCGGCATTTTGTGGAAAAAGGAAAACTCCGAAAGCAAACGCTTTCGGAGTTTTGGAGCTGCTGGGCGGACTCGAACCGCCGACCTGCTGATTACGAATCAGCTGCTCTACCAACTGAGCCACAGCAGCGTGTATTTCTGCGCCGAAACGGCGGCGACAGCTTTTATATTATATCGGATAACTTTCCGAATTGCAAGAGGAAATTTTGCATTTTTCGATTTTCCGAAAAATACGGGAAAATGCCCGGCAAAAAAGCCGGGCGTTTTTCTGAAACTTCGTTTTACAGCCCGAAATAGCGTTCGGCGTTGAAATAGGAGATATCCGCGACCATTTGCGTAAGGAAGTCCAGGTCGTTGGGGTATTTCCCCGTCTCCACCCAGTCGCCGAGCAGCTCGCAGAGGATGCGGCGGAAATACTCGTGGCGCGGGTAGGAAAGAAAGCTGCGCGAATCCGTGACCATGCCGACAAATTTTCCGAGCACGCCGAGGTTTGCAAGCGTCTGCATCTGCTCGCGCATCCCGGTATAATTGTCGTTGAACCACCACGCCGAGCCGAATTGGATTTTCGCCGGACATTCGCTGCTCTGGAAATTGCCGAGCATCGAGCCGAGCACATAGTTGTCCTTTGGATTAAGGGCAAACAAAACGGTCCGCGGCAGGCTCCCCTTGCGCTCAAGCGCGTCGAGCAGCCCGGAAAGCCCCTCGGCAACGGGATAGTCGTTGATGGAATCAAAGCCCGTGTCGGGGCCAAGGCGTTCAAACATCCGGCGGTTGTTGTTGCGCATCGCGCCGATATGCAGCTCCATCACCCAGCCGCGGCGCGCGTATTCTTCGCCTAAGAAGCGCAGAAGGGCGGTACGGTACTTGTCGGTCTCCTCCGTCGTCAGCGTGCCGCCGATAAGACCGAGCTTAAAAATCTTTTCCACCTCGGAGTCGGTCGCCGGACAATACGGGACATAGGAAAAGGAATGGTCGCTCGCACGGCAGCCGAGGCTGTCAAACAGGTCCATGCGCTCCTTGAGCGCCGCCTTCAGCTCGGAAAACGTGCGAATTTCGCGCCCGACCGCCTTTTCCAGAGACGCTATCCAGGGGATAAAGGTCGGCTGCTCGATGTTGAGCGCCTTGTCCGGGCGGAACGCGGGCAGCACGCGGCAGGCAAAATCCGTTTCCTTTTGCAAAAGCCGGTGGTATTCGAGCGTGTCGGCGGGGTCGTCCGTTGTGCAGACGCAGCGCACGTTGGAACGGGTGATGAGCGCGCGCGGGGAAAAGTCGCCCGCGCGGATTTTTTCGTTGCAGCGGCGGTAAATCTCCGCCGCCGTTTTGCCGCTTAAGGGCTCTTCGACCCCGAAGTACCGCTGCAGCTCCAGATGCGTCCAGTGGTACATCGGGTTGCCGACGGCGTAGGGCAGGCTTTCCGCGAACGCGCGGAACTTTTCGGCGTTCGGCTTTGTGCCCGTAATATACGCCTCGTCCACGCCGCAGGAGCGCATCAGCCGCCATTTGTAATGGTCGCCCGAAAGCCACAGCTCGGCAACGTCGGCGGGCTGCCTGTTTTCATAAATCTCCTTGGGCGACAGGTGGCAGTGCCAGTCAAAAATCGGCGTTTTTTCCGCGCCGCGGCGGTACAGCTCCTTCGCCGTTTTGGTGGTCAGCAGGAAATCCTTGTCCAGAAATCGCTTCAAAGCAATCGCCCCTTTTGCCATACGCATATCTTGGTTTTATTGTATTGCAAAATCGGCGCGCGGTCAAGGCGTACGGGGAATTTTTCGCGCGCGGCGCGTCCCCCTCTTGTGCTCGCGGCGCGGATATGGTACGATACGAAAAGAAAGAAAATCGGAGGAGAACATGG